>CAXNFA010000042.1:0-7941 GCA_964201105.1 Alphaproteobacteria bacterium
GCCCGACCCGAAGACCTTCCTCGCCCACCTCCGGCGCAAGGCCGGACTGGCCGCCGATCACTGGTCGCCGACCCTGCAATTCGCCCGGTATTCGACGCAAAGTTTCGGCCGCCCGGCGACCCCGCCACTCTAGCCATTGTGCAGCACAGCAACGCACTGTTGCGAGCCTGCCACAGACCCTTCGCAGACGATATTCATGCGGTACCGAGAGGTATCCCGCATCCCATTGATATTGCTATCGGTTGTTGACTTTCCGGGGGGTGGCAAGCATCTTCCCCCGGCACACGAAACCGAGCCAAAAATAAGTTGGGGGGACATGGGGAATCAGCAGCGTTTTGACATTGATGAAACGCGTGCCGGCCAATCCGAGCAGCCCTCCCGGACCATCTTCCGCACACCTTCCGCCCGCCGGCGCCGCTGGCTGGCTGGCGCTGCCGCCATTCTCGCCGGCGCCCTGATCGCCTATCCCATCTTCGATCCGGCCGATTCCCGCGCCCGTGAACGCCGCGCGGCGACGAGCACGCCGGGCAATCCCCTGGCCGACCTGTCGGACCTGTTCCGCGACATCACCGTCCACGAGACGATGGCCGTCGTCGGCCCCACCCTGCCGCCGCTCAACCTGCCCGCGTCGATCGAGCAGATCGTCAAGGTCAAGGCTGGCAGCACGGTGATGAACGCCCTGCTCGATGTCGGCTTCGACCGGTCGGACGCCCACAACGCGGTGTCGGTCCTCGCCTCGCTCTTCGACATGCGCTCGGTGCCCGCGGGCCAGCCGGTGACGGTGACCATGACGCCGAAGGTGGGCAAGGACGCGCCCTCCCTGATCGCCGTGTCGCTCAAGGTCAGCCCGGAAAAGGAAGTCATCGTCCGCCGCGGCGACAAAGAGAATTTCGTGCCGGAAACGGTCGAGACGCCGCTGGAACAGGGCTTCGCGCGCGCCGCCGGCACCATCGACGACAGCCTCTACATGGCGGCCCAGCGCGCCAACGTGCCCGAGCTCGTGATCATGGAAATGATCAAGATGTTCTCCTGGGACGTCGACTTCCAGCGCGACATCCAGCCCGGCGACAAGTTCGAGGTGATGTTCGAGCGCTATCACGACGACAGCGGCGATGCCGTGAAGCTTGGCAACATCCTGTTTGCCTCGCTGACCCTGTCGGGCACCGAATACCGCCTTTATCGCCACACGATGAAGGACGGCACGGTCGACTATTTCAACCAGAGCGGCGACAGCGTTAAGAAGGCGCTGCTGCGCACGCCGATCGACGGCGCCAAGCTGACCTCGGGCTTCGGCGCCCGCAAGCATCCGATCCTCGGCTATACCCGCATGCACCAGGGCGTCGACTTCGGCGCGCCGGCGGGCACGCCGATCATGGCGGCGGGCGATGGCGTGATCGAGAAGGCCGGAATCAACAGCGGCTATGGCAATTACGTCGCCATCCGCCACAACGGCCAGTTCACCACCGCCTACGCGCATCTGTCGCGCTTCGGCAAGGGCATCAGCGCCGGCCGCCGCGTGCGCCAGGGCGACGTCATCGGCTATGTCGGCGCAACCGGCCTCGCCACCGGCCCGCATCTTCACTACGAGGTGCTGGAGAATAACAGGCAGGTCAACCCGACCGGCGTGAAGCTGCCGACCGGCGTCAAGCTGAAGGGCAGCGACCTCGCCCACTTCGCCGCCGCCCGCGCGAAGATGGAGTTGCAGATGGCCTCGACGCCGGCGCTGCCGACCAAAACGGCCCAGAACAATCGTCAGTAACCGTCACAGGTGCTGAAACGCAAACGGGCCGCCCCTCGGGGCGGCCCGTTTCGTTTTGGGGGGTCGCGGCGGTGGAACACCGCCTCGACCTGGCCGCCCCTCGGGGCGGCCCGTTTGGTTTTGGGTGAAGCGTTTTCTTACGCGGCGTCGAGCATGCGGCCGTTGACCGTCAAGCCGCCCTCGCCCGCCGAGACGCTGACGGTGTCGCCGTCCTTCACCGTGCCCTCGAGCAGCAGGCCCGCAAGCGGGTTCTGCAGGTGCTTCTGGATCACGCGCTTCAGCGGCCTCGCGCCATAGACCGGGTCATAGCCCTTGTCGGCGAGCCAGCGCTTCGCCGCGCCGTCGAGCGCGATGTCGACCTTGCGGGTCGCCAGCAGCTTGCGCAGCTTCTCGATCTGGATGCCGACGATGTTGTCCATGTGCGACCGCGACAGGCGGTGGAACAGGATGACGTCGTCGATGCGGTTGAGGAATTCCGGCCGGAAGGACGCGCGCACCACCTCCATCACCTTGTCGGCGACCGCCGATGAATCCTCGCCGTCGGGCTGGTTGGCGAGATACTCCGCGCCCAGGTTCGAGGTCAGGATGATCAGCGTGTTGGTGAAGTCGACCGTGCGGCCCTGGCCGTCCGTCAGGCGCCCATCGTCAAGCACCTGCAGCAGCACGTTGAACACGTCCGGGTGCGCCTTCTCGATCTCGTCGAACAGGATCACCTGGTAGGGGCGGCGCCGCACCGCCTCGGTCAGCGCGCCGCCTTCCTCATAGCCGACATAGCCCGGCGGCGCGCCGATGAGGCGCGCGACCGAGTGTTTCTCCATGTATTCCGACATGTCCATGCGGACCATCGCCTGCTCGTCGTCAAACAGAAAGCTCGCGAGCGCCTTGGTCAGCTCGGTCTTGCCGACACCGGTGGGGCCGAGGAACATGAAGGAGCCCATCGGCCGGTTCGGATCCTGCAGGCCGGCGCGCGCGCGCCGCACGGCGTTGGACACGGCGGCAATCGCCTCTTCCTGGCCGATGACGCGGGCGCCGATCGCCTTTTCCATGGCGAGCAGCTTCTCGCGCTCGCCTTCCAGCATCTTGTCGACGGGGATGCCGGTCCAGCGCGACACGACGGCGGCGATATCGCTCTCGGTCACCGCCTCGTTCAGCATGTTGCCGGCGCTGTCCTGGTCGGCCTCGGCGAGCTTCTTTTCCAGGTCGGGGATGACGCCATAGGAGAGTTCTCCGGCGCGCGCGAGGTTGCCATCGCGCTGCACGCGCGCGAGTTCGTTGCGCGCCGCCTCAAGCTGCTCCTTCACCTTCTGCGAACCGGCGAGCTTGTCCTTCTCGGCCTTCCATGCCGCGGTGCGCTCGCCCGAGTGCTCCTCGAGCCCGGACAATTCTTCTTCCAGCTTCTTCAGCCGGTCGCGCGAGGCCGCATCGCTTTCCTTCTTCAGCGCCTCGCGCTCGATCTTGAGCTGCATGATGCGGCGGTCGAGCTCGTCGATATCCTCGGGCTTCGAATCGACCTCCATGCGCAGGCGGCTCGCCGCCTCGTCCACAAGGTCGATCGCCTTGTCGGGCAGGAAGCGGTCGGTGATGTAGCGGTTCGACATCGTCGCCGCCGCCACGATGGCGCTGTCGGTGATGCGCACGCCGTGGTGGACCTCGTATTTCTCCTTCAGCCCGCGCAGGATCGAGATCGTGTCCTCCACCGTCGGCTCGGAGACAAAGACGGCCTGGAAGCGGCGGGCGAGTGCCGCGTCCTTCTCGATATGCTTGCGATACTCGGCCAGCGTGGTGGCGCCGACGCAATGCAGGTCGCCGCGCGCCAGCGCCGGCTTCAGCATGTTGGAGGCATCCATCGCGCCTTCCGCGGCGCCGGCGCCCATCAGCGTGTGCAGTTCGTCGATGAAGAGGATGATCGTGCCGTCGGCGGCGGCAATTTCCGCCAGCACCGCCTTGAGGCGTTCCTCGAATTCGCCGCGATATTTCGCGCCGGCGATCATCGCGCCAAGGTCGAGCGACATCAGCTTGCGGTCGCGCAAGCTTTCCGGCACGTCGCCATTGACGATGCGCAGCGCCAGACCTTCGATGATCGCGGTCTTGCCGACACCCGGCTCGCCGATCAGGACGGGATTGTTCTTGGTGCGGCGCGACAGCACCTGGATCGTGCGGCGGATTTCCTCGTCGCGGCCGATCACGGGGTCGAGCTTGCCCTCGCGCGCGGCTTCCGTCAGGTCGCGGGCATATTTCTTCAGCGCGTCATAGGCATTCTCGGCGCCGGCGGAATCCGCCTTGCGGCCCTTGCGCACCTCGTTGATCGCGGCATTCAGCCCCTGGGCGGTGACGCCGGCGTTTTTCAGGATGTCGGCCGATGGCGTGCCGCTCGCCATGGTCAGCGCCAGCAGCAGCCGTTCGACGGTGACGAAGCTGTCGCCCGCCTTCTGCGCGATCTGTTCCGCCTGTTCGAAGAGGCGCGCCGTCGCCGGGTCGAGATAGACCTGGCCGGCGCCGCTGCCTTCCACCTGGGGCAATTTGCCCAGCGCAAGATCGACGCCCTGGATGACCTGCTCGGGACGGCCGCCGGCGGCGCGGATCAGGTTGGCGGCGAGGCCTTCCTTGTCCTCGACAATGACCTTGAGGATATGTTCGGGCGTGAAGCGCTGGTGGTTGGAGCGCAGCGCCATGCCCTGCGCCGATTGCAGAAAGCCCTTCACGCGGTCGGTGTATTTTTCCTGGTCCATGACCCATTCCCTCTTCTTCGGGCAGTGACCGCGATTGTCATGCCGTCGCCCGGCCGCCCTGGATAGGCACGGCGCGAAACTGACGTGAACGGCACGAGGCGCGTCGGCACCCCCATCTGGAAACGTCAGCTCCTATGTGGCGTTGCTGAAAAGCCACACAAGAGGCTTGGCCGGCCCTTCGGAAAATTTCTGGCCCTAAACGCCAAAAGCCCTCGCAAGGAGGGCTTTTGGGTTCAAATCACGGGAGAAAGACGCTCAGGCAGCCCGTTCGGGCTCCTCCGCATCCTCATCGTTGTTCTGGTTGTGGTCGCCGCCGCCGGTACGCTCCATCTGGGCTTCTTCTTCGTCTTCATCGCCCTCGAAGCCGCCCTGACGACCGCCGCCCTGGCCACCCTGACCCTGGCCCTGCTGTCCGCCCTGTTGCGGCTGCTGGTTCTGCTGCGGGTTCTGGGCCTGCTGCAGGCGCTGGCGTTCCAGGAAGATGCCGTTGAGGCGGAAATAATGTTCGGCGTGCTGGAAGTAGTTTTCCGCCGCGACACGGTCGCCGGCCGAGGACGCATCGCGCGCCAGCGCCAGATACTTGTCATAGACCTGGGCCGCGGTGCCACGCAGCTTCACGCCGGGGCCATTGCTTTCGAAGCTGCGGTTGAGCCCGCCGCCCTGGCCACCACCGCCACCCCCACCACCACCGCCGCCATGGCTGTTGAAGGGACGCTTGCCGTTGGAACGGCCGTTGCGCGACCGTCTGTTTTGTCCGCCTTGTCTCATGCTCATATGTATTTGCTCGCTGGTACGCCACGTCGGGGAGCGCACTGGTCGCTACCACCGGCCCGGGCGATCGGGCCATGCTTCAGGTTATTGAGCTTACGGTGGGATATCGGCAGCTGCCGGACCAAACATAGCGGGCCCGGTCGAACCCCCTTATCGATATCCACCCCAAGCCTATTCAATGCGCGCCGCCGCGCCAACTCTTTTTTAGCCGGATTCAGCCCGGCTGTGGCCCCGCGACCACACAGCGCGGGATGCCCGCCAGGTCCGCGCGGATGCCACGGATGACAAGATTCGCCGCCGACAGCAGCGCCGCCACATCGCCTGCCTGTCCCGCGCCGACCTCCAGCGCGACGACACCGCCGGGCGCGAGATGCCGCGCCACCAGCGGCGCCAGCGCGCGATAGGCGTCCAGTCCATCACCGCCGCCATCCAGCGCGGCAAGCGGATCATTGCACCGCACCTCGGGCGCCAGCGTCGCGATCTCCGCCGCCGGAATATAGGGCGGGTTCGAGACGATGATGTCGAAGCGGCCCGTCAGTGCCGCCGTCCAGTCGCCCGCCACCGGCTGGAAGCGGCCGGCCAGGTGGAGCGCAACGGCGTTGCGGCGCGCGACCGCGATGGTTGCCGGATTGCGGTCCACCGCGACAGCAACCGCGTTGCGGAATTCATGCAGCAGGGCGAGCGCGATGCAGCCCGTGCCCGTGCCCAGGTCGAGAATGCGCAGCGTTGCCGCGCGATCGGTTTTGTCCGCCAGCACCGCTTCCACCACGGTTTCCGTGTCGGGCCGCGGATCGAGCGTGTCCGGCGTGACGATGAAGGGCAGGCTCCAGAATTCGCGCTGGCCGACAATGCGCGACACCGGCTCCTGCGCCGCGCGGCGGGCAACCATGCCGTGGAAGCGCGCCGCCGCCGCCGGATCGAGCGCGGCATGGCGGTCAGCAAGCTGGGCAGTGGGCGAAAGCCCGCTTGCGGCTTCAAGCAACAGCCGCGCCTCGAAGCGCGGCTGTTCAATGCCGGCGTTGCGCAGGCCTGCGGTGCCGGCGCACAGCGCCTTGCCGATGGTGGAACCGGACGGGGTGTCCGGCCTGCTCACGCCCCGTCGCCCAGCGAGGCGAGCCGCTCGGCCTGGTCCTCGGCGATCAGCACCTCGATGACCTCGTCCAGCGCCTCGCCGGTGATGACGCGGTCGAGCTTGTGCAGCGTCAGGTTGACGCGGTGATCGGTAACGCGGTTCTGCGGGAAGTTGTAGGTGCGAATGCGTTCCGACCGGTCGCCCGAGCCAACCTGGCTCTTGCGCTGGGCCGAGCGTTCCGCATCAAGCTGCGCGCGCTGCTGGTCATACAGGCGCGAGCGCAGGATCTTCATCGCCTTGGCCTTGTTCTTGTGCTGCGACTTTTCATCCTGCTGCTGCACGACAAGGCCGGTCGGGATATGCGTGATGCGCACCGCGCTGTCGGTCGTGTTGACCGACTGGCCACCCGGGCCGGAGGAGCGGAACACGTCGATTCGCAGATCCTTGTCCTCGATCTTGATATCGACCTCTTCCGCTTCCGGCAGCACCGCCACCGTCGCGGCGGAGGTGTGGATGCGCCCTGAGGCTTCGGTGGCGGGCACGCGCTGCACGCGATGCACGCCGGATTCGAACTTCAGCCGGGCGAAGACGCTGCGCCCGGTGATGGTCGCGGCGGCATCCTTCAATCCGCCCAGGTCGTTTTCGGCCATGTGCATGACCTCGAACTTCCAGCCTCGCTCCTCGGCATAGCGACGGTACATGGCGAAGAGGTCGGCGGCGAACAGCGCCGCTTCATCGCCGCCGGTACCGGCGCGCAGTTCCAGGATCGCGTTCTTCTGGTCGGCCTCGTCGGCGGGCAGCAGCAGAAGCTGCAATTCGCGCTCGATCGCCGGAATGGCCGCGACCAGCTCGGCGAACTCCACCTTGGCCATCTCGCGCATCTCGGGATCGGTGTCGGGTGCCGCGATCATCTCGCCCAGATCGGCGGCTTCGGCCCGCGCCTTCTTCAGCTTCTGCACGCCTTCATGGACGGGCGTGAATTCCGAGAATTCGCGCGACAGCTTGACGTAGGAATCCTGGCCCGGCGGTGCTGTGTTGAGCTGGTGCTGCATCGATTCATAGCGAATCTCCAGCTGCGACAGCTTGTCGTCGGAAATGCCCATGGTCAGGGCCGCGCCGCCGTGTAGTCCGCCAGCGCGGCAACAAGATTGCCCAGCGCCGCACTCGTTTCCGTGCCGCTGTCGAGATCCTTCACCTTGGCGGCGCCGGCCGTCAGCTCGTCGTCGCCCAGAATGATCGCGGCGCAGGCATTCACCTTGTTGGCGCGCTTCATGCGGCGGCCGACATTGCCCTTGTAGCCGAGGTCGACGGCGAAGCCGGCGTGCCGCAAGTCCTGCGCGATCTTGAGCGCGGCGCGTTCCGCCGTCTCGCCGATCGGCACCAGTGCGATGGGACGCGGCGGTTTCGGATTGGCCTGCATCAGCATGGCCAGGCGTTCAATGCCGCCCGCCCAGCCGGTCGCCGGGGTGGCAGGGCCGCCCATCATCTCCACCAGGCCGTCATAACGGCCGCCGCCGATCACGGTGCCCTGCGACCCGAGATGCGTGGTCGTGAATTCGAACACCGAGTGGCAGTAATAGTCGAAGCCGCGCACCAGCGTGGGCGAGAGC
>CAXNFA010000043.1:0-7891 GCA_964201105.1 Alphaproteobacteria bacterium
GATATGGCGGGAACGTGGGATGTCATCGTGTGTGGCGGTGGCAGCGCGGGCATTCCCTGCGCCACCTTTGCCGCGAAGCGCGGCGCGCGCGTGCTGGTGATCGAGCAGTCGGATCGCATCGGCGGCACGCTCTTCGTGTCGGGCGGCCAGATGGCGGCGGCGGGCACCAAGGCGCAGAAGGAAAAGGGAATCGAGGATTCACCCGACCGCCACTACCAGGAGGTGATGCGCATCTCGAAGGGCGGCGCGCGCGCCGATCTCGTCCGCGTCGCCGTCGATGGCGCGCCGCAGACCTTCCAGTGGCTGCTCGACAGCGGCTTCGAACTGACGCCGGGCCACCCCATCGTCACCTATGGCCACGAACCCTATGAAGTGCCGCGCACCCATTGGGGCGTGGAAAACGGCGTCTCCGTCCTCAAGGCGATGAAGCCGGGCTTCGACGCGGAGGTGGCGAAAGGCAACATCACGCTGCGTCTCGGCACCGAGGTGCAGGGCCTGATCAAGACGCCGCAGGGCGGCATCAGCGGCGTCATCGTGCGCACGCCCGAAGGCAAGCGCGAGGAAATCACCGGCGCCAACGTGGTGCTGGCGACGGGCGGCTATGCCTCCAACAAGCAGCTCTTCCCGATCCTCTCGGGTGGCTATCCGCTGTTCGGCGGCCTCGCCAACCCGCAGTCGCAGGGCACCGGCATCACGCTCGGCATGATGGCGGGCGCGGAACTGTGGGGCAGCGACTGCTACATGCCGACCTTCGCCGGCATCACCGATCCGCGCGATCCCACCCGCCAGGTCATCGGCACGGTGACGACGCCGCAATTCCGCCAGCCCTGGGAAATCTTCGTCGGTGTCGACGGCAAGCGCTTCATCGCCGAAGACACGCCCAGCGTCGATGCGCGCGAGCATGCGCTGCTGGCCCAGCCAGACCTCACCTTCTGGGTGATCTATGACGAGGGCATCCGCAAGGCGGCGCCGTCCTTCTTCGTCGACCTCAACTTCCACGCGCTCGACGACTCCGGCAGCGGCAAGATCGAAGGCACCAACACCGGCATCATGGCCGCCTTCGACAGGATCCCCGGCTTCCTCAGCGCCGCCACGCTGGGCGAACTGGCGAAGAAGGCGGGCATCGATGCCGCCGGCCTGGAAAAGACGGTCGCCGACTACAACAAGGGCGTGGCCAGCGGCACCGATTCGATGGGCCGCAAGCATCTGCCGAAGCCGGTCAGCGAAGGACCCTTCTACGCCGTGCGCCATCACGGCTTCGCGGTGGTCAGCTTCGCGGGCCTTGCCGTCAACGCCAGGCTGCAGGTGATGCGCCCGGGTGGCGCGCCGATCGCTGGCCTTTATGCGGCGGGCGAAGTGCTGGGCAAGAGCCTGCTGTCGGGCAAGTCCTTCGTCGGCGGCATGAGCCTGCTGCCGACCATCACCTTCGGCCGCCTGCTTGGCAGCCAGATCCTGCAATGGGAAGGCGCGAAGCGCGCCGCCGCCGAGTAGCCGTCCGCTCAACAAGAAAGGGCGCTGCTTTTCGGCAGCGCCCTTTTTTTTCTCGGAAGCGAAGGTCAGGTCCAGGTTTTGCGCGGCGGCGACTTGATCTCGATGAGCTCGCAGTCTTCCAGCGCCTCGCTCATGTGCCACACGCCCTGCGGATGCTGCCAGGCGTCGCCCGGCTTGCAGAAGAATTCCTTGTCGCCGATCACCATGCGCAGGTGACCCTTCAGCAAGGTGGCGGCGGAGTTGTGGTCGTCATGCACCTGCCAGGGATCGGTCTTGCCCTTGGCCTTCCAGGCCCGGAAGACCAGCAGGTTCTCGGTCACCATCATGACCTTGAGGAACATGCCCTCCGGCTCCTTGACCCCTTCCACCGACTCGATCTTCACCTTGGGGTTGTCGGAATCGCGCAGGTAGAGCGCGTCGAACGGGGTCATGCGGCGGTCGAGGGTCATGCGTTACTCCAGCGAACAAGCCGCGCAGGGTAGGCAGGTGGCGGCGGAATGACCACCGCTCTATAAACATGAAATACATGTAGTTACAGTTATTACCATTCTCATTTGTGTTATTATGGGTTGAGGCCAAGGATGTGATGTGAAATGACTCCGGGGACCGAACGGAGTTACCCATGGATCACCTTCCCGTCTTCCTGAACCTCAAGGGCAAGTCCGCGCTCGTCGTGGGCGCCACGCCCTCGGCCTGGCGCCGGGCCGCATGGCTGTCCCGCGCCAATGCGGCGGTCACGCTGGTGACGCATGGCGGCGCGCCGACCGAGGCCGGGTCCGAGACAGCCGTCACGCTGGCCGAGCGCGCCTTTCTGGACAGCGATCTCGACTGCGTCCGCGTCGTCTGCATTGCCACCGGCAACCGCGACGAGGATGCGCGCATTGCCGCGCTGGCGGAATCGCGTGGCCTTCTCGTCAATGTCGTGGACCGCGGCGACCTCGGCAATTTCATTGTCCCCGCCACCATCGACCGGGGCAGCGTGACCGTGGCCATTGGCACCGGCGGCGCGTTGCCCGGTCTCGCCAGCGAACTCCGTCACCTGATCGAAGACGCGCTGCCGGACCACGTGGACCGCATCGCCCAGTTCGCGACGGAATTCCGTCAGGCGGCGGAAATCTTCCTGCCCGAAACGGAGATGCGCCGCCGGCTGTGGGAAACGGTGTTGACCGGCCCGATCGCCGTGGCGCTGCGGGCCGGCCAGCTGCCGGAGGCGCGCCGCAAGATGTTTGAACTGCTGGCGCGGCCTGAACGCCTGAAGGCGGATGGCGAAGTGGTGCTCGTCGGCGCTGGTCCCGGCGATCCCGAATTGCTGACGCTGCGGGCGCTGGCGGCGCTGCGCCGCGCCGACGTCATCCTCTATGACGAACTGGTCACGCCGGCGATTCTCGACCGGGCGCGCCGCGATGCCGACCGGATACCGGTGGGCCGCCGCCACGACGACGCGCGCGGTTGGAGCCAGGATGAAACCAACGCACTCATGCTGCGCCTTGCCAGGGCGGGCCGCCGCGTGGTGCGGCTCAAGGCAGGCGATCCGTTCATCTTCGGCCGCGGCGGGGAAGAGGTGGAGTTTCTCCAGCGCCATGGCATCACCACCACAGTGGTACCGGGCCTGACGGCGGCGCTCGGTTGCGCTGCCAGCGCGGGCATTCCGCTGACGCATCGCGACCATGCCTCCGCCGTGCTCTTTGCGGCGGGCCACGGCGTCGGCGCGGAAGACACGGCAAGCTGGAGCGCGCATCTGAAGACGGGCGGCACGCTCGCCATCTACATGGGCCTCAACAGCGCCGCCAGGCTGTCGCAGGCGTTGATCGCCGGCGGCATCGGCAGCGACCTGCCGGTGGCCATCATCGAAAACGGCTCGCGGCCCGACGAGCGCATCAGCACCGGCATGCTGGGCGATCTTGGCTGGCTCGCCGACCAGCACCAGGGCGGCGGGCCGACGCTGCTCGTCCTGGGCGACGTCGTGCGCCTGTCGCCGCACTGGCATGCCGAACAGCCGCTGTGGACCGCGGCATGGTAGCCAAATCGAAATCGGCGGCGAGCCTGCGCCTCGTTACCGCCAACCGCCTGACCGATGGCGTGGTGGTCTTCCTTGGCCCGGATGGCCAGTGGACCGCCAGCATCGCCGAATCGGCGGCGGTGGCGACGAGCGAGGAAGCCGAACACCTGCTTGCCGTCGCGCGGGACAGCGCGCTGCGCGCCGAAATTGTCGAGCCCTACATCATCGAGGCCGAACGCCAGGATGGCGTGCCCGTGCCCGAGCGGTTCCGCGAACGCATCCGCGTGACGGGACCGACCATCCAGACTCCGGGAAGCTGATCCCATGTACAATTATTCCGAAGTCGACCAGCGCCTGGTCGATGAGCGCGTGCAGCAGTTTCGCGGCCAGGTCGATCGCCGCCTGGCGGGCGAGATCGCCGAAGACGAATTCAAGCCGCTGCGCCTGCAGAACGGCCTCTACCTGCAACTGCACGCCTATATGCTGCGCGTGGCGGTGCCCTATGGCACGCTGTCGTCGCTGCAGATGCGCAAGCTTGCCCACATCGCACGCCGCTATGATCGCGGCTTCGGTCATTTCACCACGCGGCAGAATATCCAGTACAACTGGATCAAGCTGGAAGACGCGCCGGACATCCTGGCCGAGCTTGCCAGCGTGCAGATGCATGCCTTCCAGACCAGCGGCAACTGCATCCGCAACATCACCGCCGACCACTACGCCGCCGCTTCGGCGGACGAGGTCGATGACGCGCGCGTGTGGTCGGAAATCGTCCGCCAGTGGTCGACGCTGCATCCGGAATTCTCCTTCCTGCCGCGCAAGTTCAAGATCGCCGTCTCCGGCTCGCCGGCCGACCGCGCCGCGGTCGAGGTGCATGACATCGGATTGAAGCTGATCCGCAACGCGGCGGGCGAGGTGGGCTTCACCGTGCTGGTCGGCGGCGGCCTTGGCCGCACGCCCATCATTGGCAAGGTGGTCAGCGAGTTCGTCACGGCCGACAAGCTGCTCGGCTATCTCGAAGCCATCCTGCGCGTCTACAACGAGGCCGGCCGGCGCGACAACATCTACAAGGCCCGCATCAAGATCCTGGTGCAGGAAATGGGCATCGAGACGTTCCGCGCCGCCGTCGATGCGGAATGGGAACGCTCGCGCGACCATGCCCCGGTGGCGACGCCGGAATTCATCGCCGAGATCCGCAACCGCTTCACCGACCCGGATTTCGAGACCAATCTTGACGACGGCGACCTGCTGGAAACCCTGCGCTACAGCCCGGCCTTCGCGGCCTGGTTCCAGGGCAATGTCGCGGAGCACCGCCAGAAGGGCTATGCCATCGTCAACATCTCGCTGAAGCCCATCGGCGGCATTCCCGGCGATGCGACAGCAGAGCAGATCGACGGTGTCGCTGACCTCGCTGACCGCCATGGCCACGGCGAAATCCGCGTCACCCACACGCAGAACCTGGTACTGCCGCATGTGCGCCGCCGCGACCTGCCGAAGCTGTGGCGTGCGCTCGACATGCTCGGGCTCGCCACCGACAATGTCGGCCGCGCCACCGACATCATTGCCTGCCCGGGCCTCGACTATTGCAGCCTGGCCAATGCGCGTTCCATTCCGGTGGCGCAGCGCCTGTCGGAGCGACTTGCCGTGCTGGACAAGGAGTTCGACCTTGGTCCGCTCGAGATCAAGGTATCGGGCTGCATCAACGCCTGCGGCCATCACCATGTCGGCCATATCGGCCTGCTCGGCGTCGACAAGAATGGCGAGGAATTCTACCAGATCACGCTCGGTGGCAGCGACGCGCCGGGTTCCACCATTGGAACGATCCTCGGGCCGGCATTTTCCTCCGCCAGGGTGGACGAGGCGGTGGAAACGATCGCGCGTACCTATCTCGAACTGCGCCAGCCCAACGAAAGCTTCCTCGCCGCCTGGCGCCGTCTTGGCGCGACCCCGTTCAAGGAGCGTCTCTATGCCACTGCTTAAGGGCGGCCGGCCGGTTAACGACTCGTGGCAGCGCGTCGCCGATGGCGACCAGTTGCCCGAGGGGGGCATCATCGTTTCGCTGGAACGCTGGCAGTCAGAGCGCGAAACGCTGCTGGCGCGCGGCCAGCCACTCGGCGTTGCCCTCCCCAACACCGCCGATGTCGCGCCGCTGCAGTCCGACCTGGTCCATTTCGGGGTGATTGTCCTGCACCTGCCGAAATTCACCGATGGGCGGGCCTATAGCCAGGCGCGGCGGCTGCGTGACCAACTCGGCTTCGCGGGCGAACTGCGAGTCACCGGTCAAATCCTGCCTGACCAGATATTCTTCCTGCAGCGCGTCGGCTTCGATGCCTTTGAAACAGACGACCCGCGCGTTGTCGCACGCTGGGCGGAAACGCAGGCGCCCTTCAGTGCCGTCTACCAGCCCGCCGCCGATGGCCGGCGGGCCATCCTGAGCCCCAGCGGCTGACATAAAAAGCCCGGTATCCGCCGGGCCTCTTGCTTTCGGCCGGGCTTCGCGCGGCGGTCCGCCGTGATGTCGCGGCGAACAATAATGTGCGGCTTCCCCCTCGCAATTGTATCCCGATCCGCTAGGGTGCGCCCTTCGCAGGAAAGGTGGCGCGTCGTGGTCGTGTGGTTTGGCGAAGTGTTGCGCTATGTGAAAAGCGGGCCGCGTATCCTCGCCGGCCTGTGGGACGAGCGCGCGTGACCGAGGTGGTGGCAAAGCCTGCCACGGGACCGGGCACAGGCATGATCCTGCTGCTGGCTTGGCTGGGTGCGGTGGGCTGGATCGGCGGCGTCGCCTATGTGCCGACCCTGCCCGAGATCGCGCGCGACTTCGGCGCGGCAGAGGCCGCCGTGCAGGTCACGCTCACCGCCTTCATCACCACCTTCGCGCTCACGCACCTGATTTATGGCCCGCTGTCGGACCGCTATGGCCGGCGCACCATCCTGCTCGTCAGCATGGCGATCTATGTGCTGGGTTCGGTGGCCGTGGCCCTTGCGCCCAGCGTCGGCCTGATGACCGCCGCGCGCGTGCTGCAGGCCTTCGGCGCGGTGGGCGGCATCGTGCTGGCCCGGGCCGTGGCGCGCGACGTGTGGACCTTCGACCAGGTGCGCCGCCCGCTGGCGCTGATCAATTCCGTGGGCGCGATGGCGCCGGTGGTGGCGCTGTCGCTCGGCGGACTGCTTTCGGCGCTGGTCGGTTGGCGCGGCATCTTCTGGCTGACGGGGGCCATCACCCTCGCCAGCTTTGCGCTGATCTGGTTCAAGCTGCCCGAGTCGCACAAGGTGCGCGATGCCGCCGTCTATGGCGGCAGCCGCCTGGTGATGAACCTGCTCAGCATGTTCCGCCTGCCGCTCTTCTGGGCCTACACGCTGGCCTATTCCTGGCAGGGCGGCGCGATCTTCGCCTTCATGACCGGCGCGCCCTTTCTCGTCATCGGCCAGATGGGCGTCTCGGCGGAAACCTTCGGGTTGCTGACCGCTCTCATGCCGCTCGGCTATGTCGTCGGCAGCGCGTTGACGAGCCGGCTTGTCAGCATCTTCGCCGTCAGCCGGCTGATGGTCATCGGGGCTGTGATCTCGGTCGGCATGGGCGTGCTGATGGTGGCCGCGACCTTCGGCGGCTGGGCCTCGGTGCCGCTGCTCTTCGCCAGCATCTTCACCTATACCTTCGGCATGGGTATCACCGCGCCTAACGCCATGGCCGGCGCGCTGGAGGTGCGGCCGCAGACCATCGGCGCGGCGTCGGCGCTGCTCGGTTTCAGCCAGCTCGGCCATTCCGCGCTGACAAGTTTTCTGGTCAGCCGCTTCGACACCGAAGGCGGCCGCAACATGGCCCTGCTGATCCTCGTCTTCTCGGCGATTGCGCTGGGCGCGACCATCGTCGCCACCGTGCTGCAGCGGCAGCACGATTCGCGGGTGAAGGCTGATCCTGCGAACTAGCGAGCAGGGTGGAAGTCGAGCGGGCCACCCACGTTGACATACAACAGGGCACCCTTCGGGCTTTTCGCCGAGGACTGCGCCACGCCCGGCGGGATGAAGGAATAGCTGCCGGCCTTGCGCAGCGTGCCGTCGGCCAGCTGCACCTCGCCCTCCAGCACAAAGCTTTCGTTGTAGACGTCGTGGCTGAAGTCGCCTTTCGGCATTTCCCAGCCCGGCAGCAGGCGGATCAGGTGCGAGCCTTCGCCCGTCTCGCTGTTGCGTCCCAGCACGAGCTGGCGGGTCCAGCCGCGCCCGCCATAACCATCGCGCTCGTCCACCCAGCCGCCGGCATCGACGGGTTGCTTGACGACAGAAATCTCGCGCTTCGGTGGCCGGTTATAAGCAGAGTAATAGGTCTTCTGCGGCGGCTCGGGCACGTAGTTGAAGTCGAGTTCCTTGCTGACGCGCGAGATGAACCAGGATTCCTCCGGCACCGCG
>CAXNFA010000044.1:0-7868 GCA_964201105.1 Alphaproteobacteria bacterium
GGCAAAGGCGCGTGCGAAGCCTGCCTGGAATTCCTTTTCCTTGCCGGTTGGCGTGAGCGGGTAGGCCTTGCCGATGACATCCTCGGCCGGATAGCCGAAGTTTTCCTCCGCGGCACGGTTCCACAGGAAGACGTTGGCATCGCGATCAAGCCCGATGAGCGGAAAGGGTGCGTATTCGACGACCGCCTCAAAGGAACGGCCGAGCCGCTCTCGTTCCGCCATTTCGTGTTCCAGTTCGGCGGACCGCTCGCTTACCCGGCGCTTCAGCGCCAGGTTCGCGAGCTGGAGGTCGGCCTCGGCCTGCTGGCGCCGGTTCACCTCGCGCCCGGCCGCAGCAAAGCCGACGATGGTGAGCGCCAGGCTGATGATCGCACCCAGGGCGGCGATGATGACCAGCTGGTCCGCCTCGTCGTTGACCTTTTCGACGCGCAGCGCATACAGGCCGCGCTCTTCCATGTTCATCGTGCCGATGACGGAGCGGATTCGGTCCATCAGGGTGCGGCTGTGATTCAGGCGGCTTAGGTCCACCGTCCCGTTGCCGGCCCGGCTTTGTTCGATCAACAGGGCCACCATCCGCATTTTCTCGGCGACCACCTGGTCGAGTTCGTTGAGCCGCTGCTGCTGGGTCGGGTTGTCCCGTGTTTCCTGGCGCAGCTGACGGAGGATCTGAGGGATTTCTTCCGCCGCTTCCTCATAGGGGACAAGAAAGGTGGTATCTCTGGAAATTACGAAGCCCCTCTGGCTCGCCTCGGCGTCCTTCAGGGCGGATCCCAGGCGTTCAAGGTCGAGCAGAACCTGCTGGGTGTGTTCCACCTCGCCGTGCAGCGCGCGATAGGCCGCCAAGCTGCGCCAGCCCAGCACGCCGATCAGGATGATGGTGACAAGGGAAACCAGGATGCTGATCGAGCGCACCCGTCCTGCCCGGGGAACCGACCGTCCCGGCGGGAGTGTCTCCGCATGAGCCTCTACCGCGTCCCGCACCACTTGCGATCCTCTTTTGACCGCATTACCGGCATACACGACTCAATTACAAGTTGAATATTGCAGGACAGTCCTAGCACATGACGCTTGATAAGTTGCTAGAAAGCCCAGTCTTTTTCTGTTGGATTTCGGCTGAGGTTGCATTTTACCGCCGCAATCCCAGCTAGCGTATACCTGAGGAACCGTTTCATCCAACGGCGGGTGCGGTAAACTTCCCGTTTCCAAGCGTCCATTCCCGACCTCCGGGGTATTTCGTTCCGCATACGCAAGGAGAGCATCGATGTCGGCCCATGCATTCAGTTTCCCCGGTCTTGCCGGTGGCACGGTCAATCTCGCCGACTACAAGGGAAAGGCGGTCCTGGTCGTCAATGTCGCCAGCCGCTGCGGGCTGACCCCGCAATACGAGGGACTGCAAAAACTGTGGGACGCGCATGGCAAGCAGGGCCTGGTGGTCCTTGGCGTGCCGTCCAATGATTTCGGCGCCCAGGAGCCGGGATCGGAGACGGAAATCCAGACCTTCTGCAGCACCAACTACTCGGTGAGCTTTCCCATGACCGGCAAGCAGGCCGTCATTGGCGGCATGGCGCACCCCTTCTATCGCTGGGTGGTGGAAGAAGCGGGCGAGGCGGCGGCGCCGAAGTGGAACTTCCACAAGGTTCTGATCGGCAGGGATGGCGCGCTCGCTGGTGTCTTCGGCAGCCGCACCGACCCGAACGACAAGGAACTGATGGCAGCCATAGACGCGGCGCTCAAGTCCTGAGGCTGCAGCCTCACGTCTGCGCGCACCTTTATTCCCTTCCTCGCGCTGTCGTGACAAATAAATTGCGGTATTTCAAACTTGCTTCATCCCGATGGCAGTCCCACCTTTGTGCTGACTTCCATCTTCAAAGGGTTCACCTCATGTCTCGCCCCGTCGCCATGGCTGCCGTTGTGGCAGCCCTCTTTGTCACGGCTGTTCCGGCCTTGGCGCAGCGGGCGATCATCCCCGCAACGCTGACCGAGCAGGATGTGCGCTGGCTGAATGACTATTGCAGCAAGCGCGGTTCCGCGCCCGGCACCGAGGCGCACAAGCGCTGCTTCGATGCCAAGGCGAAGGAAATCATCGACCAGCGCGAGGCCGACCAGCGCTATCGCGCCAATCCGGTTTGATGATCTGACGGCATGCTCTAGATCGCGCCCAGGATCAGGTTCAGGCCAATCGCGCCAAGGGCGAGTAGCAGCGCCCGGCGGAACATCATGTCTGGCAGGCGTCCGCGCAACCGGCTGCCCAGCGCCACGCCGGCCATGACGGGCAGGGTGGCCATGGCCGACACGCCCAGGCTCGGCAGGGTCAGCAGCCCGTTGATCGCCATGGTGATGTAGAGCGTGGTACTGCCGATGGTGAAGATCGTCGCCGTCGCGGCGATGAATTCTTCGCGGTCAAGCCGCAGCGCGACCAGATACATGGTCAAAGGCGGCCCGAACAGGTTCGACAATCCGCCGAGAAAGCCGGTGATCACACCGGCGACCGGATGCGCCCAGCGTTCCGACCGCGCCGGCAGCTGCGTGCGCAGCGGAAAGGCCTGAATCAGGCAGAACAGGATGACGATCGCGCCGAGCACGAGCGAGCCGGTGCGAAAGTCCACCTCGGCCATGAACTGGGCGGCGATCACGGTGGCGACCAGCATGGGCAGGATCAGGCTCGCGAAGCGCCGGATCGACCAGACCACGCCCTTGCCCTGGAACATCTGCTGGATATTCGAGGCCAGCACCGGCACGGGCATCAGGGCCACCGCGCTCGGCACGTCGAGCACGGTGGCAAGCAGGGGAATGACGACGAGCGGAAGGCCGATGCCAAGCACCCCCTTGACCAGGCCACCGGCAACAAAGGCCGCCGCGGCGAAGGCGATGACGCCCCAGCCGAGCGCGAGGATGTCCACGGGGTGGGGTCAGGCCTTCTTGTTTTCCACAAGGGCAGGGATGCCGGTGGGCACGTGGCCTTCGTGGTGGTGGACGATCTTCCACTTGCCGTCGGTCTTGCGGAAGACATCCGTAATGCGGACGTGGCCCTTGATCGCGTTGGGCGGCTGGTACTCGTAGGTCAGGTAGTAGCGGGCGATGGCCGCGTCGCTCCACACATCGACCACCGGCTCGTCGATGGTCAGCGTCAGCTTGCCGCGCGCCTGCATCTGGGCCTGGTCGACCTCGCGGAATTTGTTGCGCTCTGTCGGGCCCTTGATGAGCTGAGGCTGGAACACGTCCCAGATCGTCGTTTCCTCGGTCATCACCGTTTCGGTATGGCCGGTGTCGTGCCGCTCGAAGGCATCGAAGATGCCCTTTATGATGCCGGCAAGTTCGCGCTTCAGCGCCTCATTGTCCTGTCCGCTCACACGTGGTCCTTTCTTTGTTGATTGATCCTGGGAGTGCCGTGGCCGGGGCGTCAAGCGAAGTTGGGCCCGCGCTTTGTCCAGGCTGCATAAATTGCGTCGAAATTGTCGGGCTGGGCGTCATAGCGCAGGACGTCAGGCGGAATCGTGGTCCCGGCCTGCGCACTGCCGGTCCATACATGCGCCACGGGCCGCAGCCAGCGCGTATTGTCAAGCGTGCCGGGCTTCAGGTTGACGATGGCGGGATTGCGTGAGGGCGCATGATACAGGCGCGTGCCGCAAGCCGGGCAGAAATGCCCGGCAACCGAGCGGCCGGCGGCATTGATGCGAACAAATTGCGCGGTTTCGCCCGTCACGGCCAGAGCATCTCGTGGCACCGGCATGGAAAGGCCGAAGGCGCTCGAAGACTGGCGCTGGCAATCGGTGCAATGGCAGGCGTAGAGCGCGAGCGGCGCTGCCTGCAACAGATAGCGGATGGCGCCGCACTGGCAGCCGCCGGCCAGAGGCAGGGCGACGCGCTGGTTCACCCTGGCACCAGGATGACCTTGCCTGGCCGCTCGTCGCCGACCTTGGCGGCAAGCGCGCAGGCTTCCTTTACCTGGCTGAAGGGAAAGACTCCGGCGATCTGGGCACTTAGCTGGCCGCCCGCCACCATCGCTGCGAGCTTCGTGTAGACGGCGGACACTTCGGCCGGCGTGCGCTTCGCGTTCTGGCGCCGGGTCCAGAAGCCGAGCAGGCGGATGTCGCGCTGGAACAGCGTGGTGGGCATGATGTGGCACGGTTCGCCCGTCAGCATGCCGTAGTTCAGCACGGTCCCGCCGTCGACGAGGCAGGAGGCGATGCGTTCCGTCGCCGGCCCGCCCACGGCATCGATGCCCAGCGTGATGGCCGCGCCGCCGGTCTCCTTCGCCACGCGTGCCGCCAGGTCGGGTCCGTCGACGGCGACCACATCGGCGCCAGCCTCGCGCAGTAGCGGAAAGACGGAATCTCGCCGCACCACATTCACGGTTCGAATGCCGCGCATCCTGGCGAGGCGAACGAGGTAGACGCCGCAGGAGGAGTTGGCGGCGTTCTGGATGATCCAGTCGCCGGGTTTCAGGTGCTGCCCGAAATCCTCCAGCATCAGGTAGGAGGTCGGCGGGTTGATTGGCAGCAGCGACAGCTGGATCGCATCGCCCTCCGGCGCGGGCACCAGGTCGGCGGCCTTGGCCACCAGCTGCTCGCGCCAGGCCCCGCAGTTGATCGGCAGGAAGACGCGGTCGCCTGCCTTGCGGAAACCCGCTTCGGGCCCGACGGCGACGATGCGCCCGATGCCCTCGTAGCCAGGCGTGCGTGGCAGCGGAAAGCGGAAATAGGGCTCGCCGCGGATATTCTTCAGGTCGGCGATATGGGCCGGCGCGGCCTCCACAGCGATCAGCACTTCGCCGGCGCCTGGCACGGCGACGCCTTCCTCGATCACCTCGAGCACGTCGGCCGGTTCGCCATAGCTGCGGTAGAGCACGCGCTTCATCGAAACCTCGGGACTCAAAAAAAGGACGCGCATCCTTGGGCGCGACCCACAGGAAAGCAAGACCTCAGCGTCGCGGTGGCTCGGTGATCGGTGGAATTCCGGTCGGCATCCGGCCTTCGTGATGGTGAACCTGCAGCCAGCGCCCGTCGATACGGAGCAGGACAGAGGTGTTGCGCCCCTTGCCGCTGATCGGGTTGGGCGGTTCATAGGAAAATTCGGTGGTGAAGCGCACTATGGCGGTGTCGCCCCACACGCTGGTGACCATGCTGGTGATTCGATGGGTGAGGGGACCGCGCGCGATCGATTGGGCGAAGTCGCTGTCGACAAATGCTTTCTTCTGCGCGGCGCCACGGATGAGATGCGGCTGGAACGTGTCCCAGATGGTCACGTCCGGGTGCAGATGGCTCAGCATCCGCGCCGGGTCGCGCGCCTTGAACGCCTCATAGACGCCGCGGATCACCGCCTCCGCCGCAGCGATGTCGTCTGCCTGATTGTCGCTGGACATGGTGCGTCCTTCCGTCCTTCGATGGCGCTATCATGGCAGACACAATCCTGGATCCGGAGTCGAAGATGGACGTGCTTTCCGCGCCCGACCGCAACCTGGCCGATGCGCTGATCGGCATCATGGGCCGCGCCCATGTTTTGGAAGATGCGGCGGAGCGCGCCTACTACGCGGCCGACCTCTTCTTCGAGGGCCCGCCCGCACTGCTCGTCGTCCAGCCGGTATCGCGCGACGAACTCGTGCGGGCGGTGAAGGCCTGCTATGCCGCATGCGCCGCCATCGTGCCGCGTGGGGGCGGGCTTTCCTACACCGGGGGATATGTGCCGACCGGTCCGCGCGCGGTGATCTTCGACACGCGCCGCCTGAACCGTGTCGTGGCGGTGGAGGCGGACGATCTGTATGCCACCGTGGAAGCGGGCTGCACCTGGTCTACACTGGCCGAGACGCTCGCGCGCTTTGGTCTGCGCGTGCCGCATTCAGGCCCGGCCTCGGGGCGCGTCTCCACCGTCGGTGGTGCCTTGTCCCAGAACAGCCTCCTGTTTGGTTCCAGCGCGGCGGGCACGGCGGCCGACAGCGTGCTGGGGCTGGAAGTTGTTTCGGGCCCAGGCAATGTCGTCGTCACCGGCTCCGGCGCCGTTGCCCATGGCACACCCTTCTACCGGCCCTATGGACCGGACCTGACAGGCCTGTTTCTCGGCGATTGTGGCGCGCTCGGCATCAAGACGCAGGCGACATTGCGCCTCGAAGCGGTGCCGGCCGGAATCGACTACGCCTCCTTCCGCTTTCCCACCTTCGAGGCGATGATCACGGCGGCCTGTGCCGTCGGCCGCCGTCGGCTCGCCACCGAATGCCTGGGCAGCGGTCCGTGGTCGCCGCCCGGCGAGCATGCCGGCAGTGCATTGCCAGCGTTGCATGTGGTTGTCGAGGGGCGCAGCCGGCGCGAGGCGCGCGACAGGCTGATCGAGGTCAAGGGCCTGTGCGGTCATCAGGGAACCGAGATCGAACCCGTCGTGCCGAAATATCTGCGCGCCAATCCCTTCACCTTCATCCAGAGCCTGCAAGACCCGACGGGCCGGCGCATGGTGTGGACGCATGGACTGGTGCCCTATTCGCGGGCACTGCACCTCTATGGCGCGGTGGCTGCCTTGTTCAACGCGCAGGCCGCCACGCTGGCGCGGCACGGGATAGCGGTGACGATCTCGGTCTCCCCCGTGCGGGGCGCGTTCCTGATCGAACCGGTTTTCTACTGGCACGACACGCTGCGCCCCATCCACCAGCGCGGCCTCGACGTGGATGCGAAGCCGGCCGCCGCGGTACCCGCCAATCCTGCGGCCACCGAGGCCGTGGCCCAGGTCCGGCAAGGC
This sequence comes from Alphaproteobacteria bacterium, assembly GCA_964201105.1. Taxonomy (GTDB): domain Bacteria; phylum Pseudomonadota; class Alphaproteobacteria; order SHVP01; family SHVP01; genus CANJEJ01. The sequence goes on from CAXNFA010000044.1 coordinate 6,724, forward strand.
CTGCGCGACCTGTTCCTGCGCGAAGGGGCGGTGCATCTGCAGATCGGCAAATTCTACGGCTATCGCGATGGTCTTGCTCCGGCGACCTTTGCGGCGCTGGAGGGCATCAAGCGCGGTCTGGACCCGCGAGGGTTGTTCAATCCCGGAGCGCTCGGCCTGTCCTGAGCGCAGGAACGGTCGGTCGCAGCGGAAAGCCACGGACCGGCGGTCTTTTGACTCGCCGCTCCAAGGGATTTTTGTATACCATTTTGGCAGCCATACTGGGGCCGGACCCCGTGCGGTCAAAACAACAAGAGGCCGTCCGGTTCTTCGTCATTTAGGGAGGCGAAACATATGAACACTCGGAAACTGGCCGGCGGTCTTGCCGCTGGCGGCTTGCTGGCGTCCGTGGCGCTTGCAGCGACGATCACCACGCCTACGCCCGCCTCCGCGCAGCAGACCCTGAAGGTCGGCACCTGGGGCATGCCCGGCGGCCGCGGCAATCCGTTCACGGCGCGCGGCACCCCCAGCATCTTCGTGTGGTCGCCGTTGTTTGACCGGCTCAGCGGCATCAATGGCAAGGGCGAAGTGGTTCCGGATGCCGCGCAGAGCTGGAGCAACGTCAATCCCACGACATGGCGTGTCACGCTGAAGGAAGGCGGCAGCTTCTCCAACGGCGAGAAGTTTGACGCCGCGGCGGTGAAGGCGACCTTTGACTACTTGCTTTCCGATGAAGGCAAGGCGACACCGGTTGGCCAGTGGGTCAACGACCTGGCCTCCGTGTCCGCAGTCGATGCCAAGACGCTGGAATTCGTCACCAAGACGCCGACGCCAATCTGGCCCACACGCCTGGCCGTCGTCTTCATGGTGGCGCCCAAGGCCTGGGCGGATCTCGGCGCCGGCGGCTTTGCCGCCGCCCCGGTCGGCAGCGGCCCCTACAAGGTGACGCGCCTTGGGCCCGAAAGCGTGTCGATGGAAGCGCATGACGGTGCGCTCCGCAAGCGCGCCAACATCTCGAAGCTCGAGATCGTCGGCCTGCCCGAAGCGCCGACGCGGACGCAGGCGCTGCAGTCGGGCCAGATCGATATCGACACCGATGTGGCTGTCGACAGCATCACTGCCCTTAAGGCGCAGCGCTTCGTCATCGATTCGGTGCCGGCCAGCCA
>CAXNFA010000045.1:0-7803 GCA_964201105.1 Alphaproteobacteria bacterium
GCATCGGACAAGGAGGGGGAACGCCAGGCATCGAAGCGCAATTCCACGGCGGTCGACACCTTGTTGACATTCTGGCCACCCGGGCCAGACGCCCGGACGAAGCGAAACTGCAACTCATCCTCCGGCAAGCTGATGCTGCGGGTGACAAAAATATGCGACGGTCGTTCCATCACCCTATCCATATCATCATTCTGCCGCACCGTGATCCAGGGCACCGTCATTTGACCCGCCGCTCTAGGAGAAGGCCCAGCGCAGCGCCACGACGAGCGCCATCCCGAAGGCAATGGTCCAGAACAGGCTGCGCGTCAGGGCCGCGCAGATCACCGTGGGAATGGCAGCCCAAAGGGCAAGATTGCCAAAATCCAGTTTGATCTCGTTATCGACCACCGCAAGCAACTGGACCGTCATGGCTGACAGGACAGCAACCGGCAGGTGGCGCAGGGAGATGTCAATCCAGCGGGGCAGCTTGCGGCCCGGCAGCAGCACCACCGGTGCAAGTTTCAACCCCATGCTGACGGCGCCCATCGCGAGGATGGTCAGGAAGGTTGTCGTCTGGTCCATTGTTCCATTGCGATGCCTGCCAGCACTGCCGTGGCAGTGGCGGCCATGATCGCCCAGTAGGAGAGGCCGAGGAGACGAAAAAGGAGCAGCGAAACGCCCCCGGTGATAGCCACCACGACATGCACGCGCGAGCGAATCATGGGCACCAGGATCGCAATAAACATTGCCGGCATCCCGAAATCGAGACCGAAGCGGTCGATGTTGGTCACCGTCGCCCCGATCACCACCCCGGCAGCCGTGGCCGCCACCCACACGATGTGGCCCACGATATTCGTCGTGAAGGCTTCGACCTTGCGCATGGGCAGGCGGCTGTAGCGGCCAATATGCAGGGCAAAGGTCGCATCCGTGACTTCCAGGCCGTAGAGGAAGCGCTGCCAGGCCGGGAACTTTGCAACCAGCGGCGCCAGCGCCGACGACATCACCAGGAAGCGGGAATTGATGACCAGGGTGGTGATGACAATGGAGAGCGGCGGAACGCCCAGCGCCAGCAACTGGACGCCGGCGAGCTGGGCGGTGCCCGCATAGACGAAGAACGACATGGCCACCGTGTTCAGCGGCGACAGGCCTGCCTGGATCGACAGCACGCCAAAGGCGATTCCCATGGCCGTGTAGACCATCAGGACGGGTGCCGTGACCGCCGTGCCGGTAATCACATCGCCCAGCCAGCTTTTGTGGCTATCGTTCGGCTCGGTCATGCGGGAAGCCCTGCGCAGCCAAACCCTGACTCCACGTCAAGGTTGGCTTTCTATTTGTCTAAAATTAACAATATTTTAGGCGCGCGAGTAGACGATTAGAGTGTGGTTCATTCTTTAACGCTTTGATCTTCATACCCTGAAAGTCGGCCATGGAAGCAAAAGCCTTCGGCAAACAAACCATCAAGGCGAACACCACCATCTTTACCGAGGGTGAGCCCGGTGACACTGCCTTTTTGATCGTCCAGGGCAAGGTGGAGATCCGCAAGGGCATGGCGTCCGACTATCCGAAGGTTGTCGCCGTGCTGGAAGACGGCGACATCGTTGGCGAAATGGCGCTGTTTGACGAGCGCCCTCGCATGGCCACGGCTGTTTCCGCGACCGATCTGGAGGTCATCCCCATCTCGCGTGACGACTTCAAGAAGCGCCTGAAGGAAATGAACCCGGTGATGCGCCGCATCCTGATGATCATGGTGTCGCGCGTGCGCGGCATGACCGACGAGTTCATGCGCCGCAAGGGCGAGACCAAGTGGAACGAGCAGCTGCGCGGCGGCGACGCGCCAAAACCGGCGCCGGCGAAGACGCGCGCCTGAAAAAACAGACCGGCCGGAGCCGGTCTGCGCCAGGTAAATTTTTGCGAACGATCTACCGCAGCTCGAAGGTGACCTGCACCGTCGTCGACAGCGTTTCGGTGCCGGCGGCAACCGGGACAGACATGGCCGCATCGGCCTGCATGCGCGCCATCGGCACCGGTCCGCCGCCACGGCCAACTTCGGAAATCGACATCACAGGGCCCAACGTGGCACCGGCTGCTTCCGCCATCTGCTGTGCCTTGCGGCGCGCGTCCTTCACCGCATCGACGCGCAGCTTGTCCTGCATTTCTTCATTGCGGGCAACCGAGAAGAAGACGCCATTCAGGTTATTGGCGCCGCCCTTGATCAGCGCATCAAGGATGTCACCGAGCCTGGCAGGATCCCGCACCAGCGCGGTCACCGTATTGCCAACCTGATAGGCGACGATGCGCGGGGCGGTGCGCGGTTGCTTTGGCTCGTCAAAAATCGGCGAGACGTTGAAGCCCGACGTGCGGATGTCGGCTTCGGCGACGCCGGCTGATTTCAGCGCGTCGAAGACGCCGCGCATCGATTGCGTGTTCTGCTGCACGGCGGCTGTGGCCGTTGCTCCCTGCGTCACCACGCCAGCGCTGACATGCGCGCGGTCGGGCGTCGCCTGCACCTCGGCATAGCCGCTGACATTGACGCTGCGCTGGCGCTCCGGCGCGACGGCCTGCGCGTGAACGGCTAGCGGCAGCAAGGCAATGGTGGCAAAGGCGAGAGCGAAGAGTGGTGCACGCATGACGATGTCTCCCGGAAAATCCGAATGGCAGGCCCCCGCGAAGTCAACGCCGGAACGGCAGCGCCGTTCCAGTCAATCAGGCGCGATCCTTGGATGTCAGGAACTGCAGGTCGGGATAGTCACGCTGGATGCGGCCAAGTTCCCAGGAGTCCCGCACCAGCAGGACCGGTGCGTTGTCGCGGTCCTCTGCCACGCTGCTGCGATGGCGGGCGATGAAGGTGTCCAGCTCGCTTGGCTTCGTTGTCGCAATCCAGCGCGTGCCTTCATAGGGCGCCGGTTCGAAACTGACCTCAAGGCTGTATTCGGCGGCGATCCGCGACTTCAGCACGTCAAGCTGCAGCGGACCGACGACGCCCACCACCCATTCGGTGCCGTCGATGCGGCGGAAGATCTGCGCGACGCCTTCTTCGGCCAGATCCTCCAGCGCGCGGCGCAGCTGCTTGACGCGCATCGCATCTTCCAGCCGCACGCGCGACAGGATTTCCGGCGCGAAGTCGGGCAGTCCCCTGAACTTCAGTGCCTCACCTTCGGTGAGTGTGTCGCCGACGCGCAGCGTGCCGTGGTTGGGAATGCCGATGATGTCGCCGGGAAAGGCTTCGTCGGCAAGCTGGCGTTCCTGGGCAAAGAAGAAGATCGGATTGTTGATGGCGAGCTGCTTGCCGGTGGCGGCTTGCGTGAGCTTCATGCCGCGCTGGAATCGGCCGGAGCAGATGCGCATGAAGGCAACGCGGTCGCGGTGCTTCAGGTCCATGTTGGCCTGCACCTTGAACACAAAACCGGTCACCGCCGATTCGTCCGGCTGCACCGGGCGCGGATCAGCCGGTTGCGGACGCGGTGACGGCGCAGCGGCTGCAAGATGATCGAGCAGGTCTTCGACCGAGAAGTCGCGCAGGGCGCTGCCGAAGATCACCGCAGTCTGGTGCCCTTCAAGGAAGGACTGGCGGTCGAAGTCGGGATAGGCCTCGGACGCGAGTTCCGCCTGCTCATGGAAAACGGCCAGCACATCGGCTGGCACATGCGCCGCGAGTGCCGGATCCTTCGGCCCTGTCATCTGGATGCGTTCGCCGAAACCGAGCCCGTCCGGGCTGCGCTTGAGAAATTCGTTGGTGGCAAGGTCGAAACAGCCATGGAACTGCGAGCCCATGCCGACCGGCCAGACGCGCGGCACGGTGACGAGCGCCAGGGCCTGTTCGATCTCGTCCAGCAGCTCGAAGGGGTCACGGCCTTCGCGGTCGATCTTGTTGATGAAGGTCGTGATCGGCACGTCGCGGAGGCGGCAGACTTCAAACAGCTTGCGCGTCTGTGGCTCGATACCCTTGGCGGCGTCGATCACCATGACCGCCGAATCGACGGCGGTCAGCGTGCGGTATGTGTCTTCGGAAAAGTCTTCATGGCCCGGGGTGTCGAGCAGGTTGAAGGTGACGCCCTTGCGCTCGAAGGTCATCACCGAGCTCGACACCGAGATGCCGCGCGCCTTTTCGATCGCCATCCAGTCCGACCGCGTGCGGCGACGTTCGCCGCGCGCCTTCACCGCGCCCGCCAGATGGATGGCACCGCCGAACAGCAGCAGCTTTTCCGTCAGCGTTGTCTTGCCGGCGTCAGGGTGCGAGATGATGGCGAAGGTTCGCCGGCTGGCCGCGCCCGAAAGCCCCTGGGGGATGGTGTTCATGACCGGCCAGATCGCCCGCGGCCGGCTCCCCTGCAAGGGGCGGGTCGCGCCTTCACAAGAAAAAAGGGCCTAGTGCCAGCGCGCTAAGCCCTTTTTCCGGATTGGTGGAGCCAAGGGGAGTCGAACCCCTGACCTCTTGAATGCCATTCAAGCGCTCTCCCAACTGAGCTATGGCCCCGGATTTGGGACAACGGTTCGGGTCGCCCCGGCCGTCGAGGCCCGGAACCTATGGCCCCCGCCATTGGGAATCAAGGGGGATGTGGGGGAATTCCCCGTGCTGGCCTAGACTTTGCCCCTGCCCGAGGAGATGCCCATGACGGCCGAGACCGCCCATCCCATGCTACCCGCCGCTGATCACGACGAGACGGCCCAGCAGCGCTTCGTCCTGGCCCTGAAGCAACATGTCTCGGCCAACGTCACGGCCGGCAACCACGCGGTCTACAACCACCGCGTTTTGCCCGCCTTCATCCGCCAGGAAGGGCGTGCGCCGCGGAACCGGCACGAGGCGCGGCGCTGGATGGAACGCGAGCCCTATCACCAGATGTGGGGATCTCTCATGCGGCTCGGACAGGAGTTGATGTGGGACTACATCCTGGAAAGCGTCGACCGCCAACTCGACGATCTCGTCGACCGGTCGGCGCCGAAGAGGGGCGCGGGGGGCAGCCTGCGGCTTGACCCCGCCTTCGAGCAACCCCGCTATCTCGCGCTGGTCGACCAGCATGGCCAGCCCGGCAGCTATTACACCGACACGCGCGCGGACGATGTGCGCGCCGGCGCCATCCTCGACCAGGGCGCGGCGATCTACCACTTCGGCAAGGCCGGCGGCGCCATGGTCGATGCACGCGGCCGCACGCTCGTCCAGCATGTTTACGATGTCTACCCCGACCTTGTACCGCGCCGCATCCTTGACCTTGGCTGCTGTGTTGGCGCCGGCACGCTGCCGCTGGCGCAGTTCTTCCCCCAGGCGCAGGTGCATGCGGTCGACACCGGCGCGCCGATCCTTCGCTATGCCCACGCGCGGGCGGAACATCTAGGCCAGCGCGTGCATTTCGCGCAGCAGAGCGCCGAAGATCTCGACTATCCCGACGGCCACTTCGATCTCGTGACGTCGATGGTGGTGCTTCACGAGACGAGCACGGCCGCACTGCCCCGCATCTTCAGCGAATGCCGGCGCGTGCTGCGGCCGGGCGGCGTGATGGTCCACCTCGAAGTGCCGGTGCGATATCCCGACATGGACAGCCTGTGCGAGCAAGTGCTGCGCGACTGGCAGACCTATTACAATGACGAACCTTTCTGGGGCCGCGTGTGCGAGACCGACCTGGTGGCACTGGCCCGCCAGACCGGCTTCGTCGATGCGGTGCAGGGCTATCAGAAGCAGACACTGGCGCCGCAGCGGGGTGATGTTGGATGGCCAAGCCCACCGACATCCCGCCCCGGCCACTGGTACATCGTGTCGGCGCGTAAGCCGTTGGGCTGACGGCACAAAAAAAGGCCGGTCCGAGGACCGGCCTTTTCGTTCCACGAAGCGGGTTACTTCGTGAATTGCATGTCGGCGTAGCTGATCCAGCGGTTGACCAGGCGATAGCCCGTCAGCTTGGGCGAAAGCCCGTCAACAAGTACGCGTTCGTGGCTGAACACCACCACCGCTTCGTCGTGATAGAACTGCGCCGCCTTCTTGGCGAGTTCGTCACGCTTCTTCGGATCCATTTCCACGTTCATGCCCTTGATCGTCGGCATGATCGCTTCGTGGCAGGTGTGCGGTTCGCGATTTGACAGCTCACGGGTCATGCAAGAATGCGTACCCATGACGCGCATGATGTCGGACGACGGATGACCTTCATACATCATCGCAAAGGAATCGCCTTCCCATGGCGCCAGCGTCAGCACCTTCTTGACGAAATCCGCCGTGGTGATGTTGCGCACCTCGAGATCGACGCCAATCTTCTTGAAGTCGTTTGACATCGTGAGGACCGTGGTCGGGAATTCACCGGTGGTGACGATTTCCGCGACAAACTTGAAGCCGTTCGGATAGCCCGCCTCGGCGAGAAGCTGCTTCGCCTTGGCGACGTCATACGGGTAGGGCTTGATGTCGTCGAAGTGGCCGCTCATCGGCGAGCCGGCTGGCTGCCCGACCGCCTTGCCCGCGCCACGCAGCACGGTCGAGATGTAGGTGTCCTTGTCATAGGCGTAGTTGAGTGCCTGGCGGACCCGCTTGTCCGCAAGCGGCGTGCCCGGCTTCATGTGCAGCGGGATCAGGTTCAGCGTGTCGTTTGTCGCCGTCAGCATCACCTTGTTGCCTGCGGCTTCAACCATCGGAATCGCATCGGGCTCCAGCTGCCAGGCCAGATCGGCCTGACCGGAATTCAGCGCGGCGAGACGCCCCGCGTTTTCCGGAATCGTGAGGATTTCAAGATTCTTGATCTTGGCCGGACGCCAGCCTTCGGCAAAGCTTTCGCCGCGCACGCGCTGGTTGCTCCACTCGATGTTCTTGTACGGGCCGGTGCCGACCGGCTTGCGGGCGAATTCCGCCCCCAGATCCTTCCAGGCACCCGGCTCATGCGGGCGCATGATGTGAAGGCGGCGGGGGAAAATCGGATCGGTGTAGTCGAGCACGACCTCGACCGTCAGGTCGTCGATCTTCTTCACTTCCTTCATGCCGCGCAGCTGATTCGCACCCTGCTGCTTGTTGACGATGGGATCGTTGTTGATCGCATCGACATTCTGGATGAAGGCGTCGGCGTTCCAGGGCTTGCCGTTATGGAACTTCACGTTGGGACGCAGCTTCAGCACCCAGCTCGTGGCGCCGCGGGCCTCCCAGTTGGTGATCAGGCTCGGCTTCGTCGTGCGATCCATGTCGACGAAGGTCACCGGGTCGAAGAAGGCGTAGAGCTGGTAGGCGCCGTTGGCCCCGAAGGTGCCATAGGGCATGCCCATCTGGGCCGGATTGTCATAACCGGCAATGCGCAGCGTGTCGCCGGCCGCCAGCGCGCCCGTGGCAAGACCCAGCGAAAGAGCCGCCGCCGCCGCGGTGGCCAGCAAGGTAGAACGAAGCATTGAAGACCTCCCCTGATTCATCTGGCGGCGATTCAAGGGTCCGCCCCGGGGAAGGTCAATGGCAAACGACACGAAATTGCAGGGAAACCGCAGGTTTGATGGAAAGTCATCAACCTGCGGGCAAGACACAACAACCTGAAGCTAAGGCAGCAGGCGTGGATCCCGGAAGACGCGCAAACCGGGAAGCGGCCCTGGCCGGCGACTACTCCTTGTCGGCCTGGGGATCGTCTTCGATGACTTCCTGAAGGGCGTCGTCTTCGCCAAGGTCGGCGGTGTCCTCGAGCGCCTCTTCGTCGTCGGCCAGCACCTCGTCGTCGAGATCCTCGTCGTCAATGGCCTCGATCTCGCCCTCTTCGCCGGGCTCGGCCGCGACGACACGCTTCTTCTTCACTTCCTTTTCCGGCTTCGGCTTGGCCTTGGCCGCGGACGCGCTGGACGAGGTCTTCGCCGCCTTCAGATCGAAGACGGTCGCAC
>CAXNFA010000046.1:0-7779 GCA_964201105.1 Alphaproteobacteria bacterium
CAACGCCGAGGTGGACAGGCTGACGGTGGCGCTGTCCCAAGAGGCTGATTTGCAGAAGCGGGCTGCGCTGACGCGGGACGCCTGGCGGATCGTGCGAGAGGATGTTGCCTATCTACCACTCCACAACCAGATCCTGGCCTGGGGCGTGCGGTCGAACGTTGATCTCGCCCAGCGCGCGGATGACATTCTCGACTGGCGCCACATCACCATCCGCTGAAGCACGCCGGCGCTGATGGCGGCCGGGCCCCTTCTCCGCACCCTCGGACTCCGCTTCGTCTAGGCGCTGCTTGTGCTGCTGGCGGTTGCGGCTGTCTCCTTCCTTCTGTTCCGCTTCGTCGGCGATCCCGTCGCCCAGATGGTGGGCCAGGACACGCCGCCGGCGGAGCGCGAACGCCTGCGCGATTCGCTGGGACTGAACGATCCGGTACCCGTCCAGTTCGCCCATTTCGTCACCCGCGCCGTACAGGGCGACTTCGGCCTGTCCTTGCGAGCCGGACGGCCGGTGCTCGACCTGATCGGCGAACGCCTGCCCGCCTCCGTCGAACTTGCGCTGGCGGCCCTTGCGCTGGCCTTGCTGTTCGGGGTGCCGATGGGACTGTTCGCGGCAATGAAGCCGCGCCATGCCCTCGCGCGCCTGTTCGACACGGTGAGCCTGGCCGGCGTGTCGGTGCCCACCTTCGTCATCGGCGTGCTGCTCATCGCGCTGTTCAGCGTGCAGCTGGAATGGCTGCCTGCCTTTGGCCGGGGCGATGTCGTTGACCTTGGGGTCTGGAGCACCGGTTTTCTAACTGGCAGCGGCTGGCGCGCGCTGATCCTGCCGGCGATGACGCTGGCGATTTTCCAGCTCGCCCTGGTGCAGCGGCTGGTTCGGGCGGAGATGGAGCCCGTGCTGCGCAGCGATTTCATTCGCAGCGCACGTGCCCGTGGCCTCAGCGAAACGCGTATCGCCCTGCGCCATGCGCTTCCCAACGCGATGGTGCCGCTGCTGACAGTCTCGGGCCTGCAACTCGGCTCCACCATCGCTTTTGCGATGGTGACGGAGGCGATCTTCCAGTGGCCGGGTTTTGGCTTGCTGCTGCTGCAATCGCTACAGTCGGCTGACATTCCGGTGCTGGCAGCCAGCCTGCTGCTGATCGCGCTGTTCTTCGTCGTCATCAACCTGGCCGTCGATCTGAGCTATCTCGCCGCGGACCCGCGCCTGCGCGAGGAGCGGAACCATGCCGGCCAGCGCTGACCGCCTGACGCCCTGGCGGCCGGCCTTCTGGCTGGTAACGCTGGCCGCGCTCGTGGTCGTGGCGCCAGGCCTTGTGCCTCAGGATCCGTCTGACAGCGCCGCGATCCAGCTGTCCGACGCCTTCACGCCGCCATCCTGGTTCGGCGCCTTTCCCCTTGGCAGCGACGATCAAGGCCGCGATATCCTTGCCTTGCTGCTACACGGGCTGCGCCTGTCGCTGGGTATCGCCGCGCTGTCGGTTGGCCTCTCGCTGCTGATCGGCGTGCCGCTTGGCCTCATCGCCGGCTGGCGGCGCGGCGCGCTCGACAGCCTGATCACGCGGCTCGCCGACATCCAGCTCACCTTCCCCGCCATCCTGCTCGCCATGCTGATCGACGGCGTGCTGCGCATCCTGCTGCCGGCGTCGCAATCCGGGCCGCTGGCGATCGTGGTGATCGTCATGGCTATCGGCTTCGCGAACTGGGTGTCGTTTGCACGCGTGGTGCGCGGATCGACGCGGGTGGAAATGGCGAAGACCTATGTCCTTGCCGCGCGCTCGCTGGGCACCCCGCGCGTCGGCATTCTGTTCCGCCATATCCTGCCCAATATCGCAGGTCCCGTGATCGTGCTGAGCAGCATCAACCTGGGCACTGCGATCATGACCGAGGCGACCTTGTCCTTCCTCGGCATCGGCTTGCCGTCGACGCTGCCCTCGCTCGGCGCGCTGATTGCCCGCGGGCAGAATTTCCTGTTCTCGGGTGAATGGTGGATTGCCGTGCTGCCAGGCGTGACGCTGGCCCTGCTGATCGGCCTGGCCAACCTGGCGGGCGATCGCCTGCGCCGCCAATTGAGCGGCGGCGCAGGGTCCGGCGTCTGATCACTAGAGCAACGTGCGTTCAAGTCGAACCGACGGTTCGACTTAAACGCACAAAGCTGCTCTAGCTCTTTCAAGGGCTGAGAGCAGCTATCCGCCTTAAACCGGGATCGCCAAGCGATTCCGGTTTAAGGCGCGCTGCTCTAGCCGCCGGAGCGGTGGCCGAGATGCGTGGCCTTGGTGGCGTCGCGCAGGGCGACGCGCACATCGACCACGGCGGGCTTGCCGGACTTGATCGTCGCGACGGCTTCCTTCATCGCATTTCGCAGGGAGGCATAGTCCTCGATCGGGCCGAAGCCCTTCACGCCCTGCGATTCGGCAAGCTTGGCGATGTCGATGTCCGGGTCGGAGATGCGCTGGCCAATCCAGCGGTTGGCTGGCTCACGGTTGCGCATGCGCGCGACGCGATCCTGGTGCATCTCGTCGTTGAAGTAGGAGCGGTTGTTGGAGATCACGAACAGCACCGGGATCTCATAATGCGCCGCCGTCCACATGGCATTGGCGCTCATCAGGAAGTCGCCATCGCCGCCGACATGGATGACAAGACGGTCGCTGCCCTTCAGCGCAAGACCGGCGCCGATGGCAATGCCGGGGCCGGAGCCGATGCCGCCGCCGCCGTCGATGCCCAGATAGTCTATCGGATGATTGAGTGGCCAAAGGTCGGACCAGTCATTCGGCATGCGCGCGAAGGTCACCTTCTGGTCCGTTGGCACCGCATCGCGCAGCGCCTGGCCGATATGGGCGTTGGTCAGCGGGCCTTCGACCGGCTTCGCGGCCGCCTTGGCCGCGGGCTTGGGCGGCAGGGCGGGCGCCTTGCCGGCCGGCAGTTCGGCGAGCAGGTCCGCAACGGCCGTGTCCGGGTCGGAGAGGAGCTGGATATCGACGGGCACGAGGCCCTGGTGATCCATGCTCCAGCCGTTGTGGGCATATTGGTCGACGGAAGCCTGGATGATCGTGGCTGTCGGCTGGCCATCCTTCCAGACATGGCGGATGACGCCGGCAAAGTCGTTCCAGTCGAGATTGAGGATGACGTCGGCCTCGCGGATCACCGCCGCGTCTTCGTCCTGCGGGAAGGTCATCGGCGCCCGCACCATCAGCGGATGATCGGTCGGGAAGGACGCGCCGCCCTTGTGGTCCGAGATGACGCCGGCGCCCAGCCGCTCGGCCAGTTGTACGCGGCGGTCCCAGTCTTCTTTCTTCACCGAAGCACGGCCGCACAGGATGAGCGGCTTGCGCGCACGCGTCAGCGCGGCGACCGCTTCCTTGACCGACACTGCACTCGGCCGCGCCGGCGCAGCCGGGCGGTAGCGCGCAATATCGGGCGGGATCACCGGCTTGGCCAGCGCTTCTTCCTGCAGCGTCACGTCCAGGTTGATGTAGACCGGGCCGCAAGGCGCGGTGCGCGCCAGCAGGTTGGCGCGATAGACCGATTCGACGGCGGCCTGAGCCGACGAGGGCTGGTCATCCCACTTGGTGTAGTTGCGGATGAGGGCGCCCTGGTCGCGGGCGGTGTGAATCCAGTCGATCCACGGCCGGCGCTTGGCCGCGTCGAGCGGGCCGGTGGCGCCGAAGATCATCATCGGCTGGCGGTCGCAGAAGGCGTTGAAGATGCCCATCGTGCCATGCATCAGGCCCACATTGCTGTGCAGCGCCACCGCCATCGGCCTTCCGGTCACCTTGGCATAGCCATGGGCGATGGCGACGGCGTTGCCTTCATGCAGGCAGAGAATCATTTTCGGCATCTCGTTGCCGAGGAAATTCACCAGGCTGTCATGGAAGCCGCGGTAGCTGGCGCCGGGATTGAGCGCGATATAGGGGATATCAAGATTGCGCAGGGCCAGCGCGACCGTGTCACTGCCCCATCCGGGCAACTGGTTGCCCGCCACACCCACCGGCTTTTCTGAATTCATTGCAAAGGATCTCGGAAACGGAACTGCATCATTTTTTCACCGACCTGGCAGTCGGTGGCCTCAAACAACTGCGGCGATGCTTGCGCAGGAATGAAGCGAGGTTCCGGTGTATCGCCTGCAATTTCAAGGATCATTTTGCGGCGCACGGCCTTGGCGAAATCCTCGAAGCCATTGGCCGCGATCATGAAGGCATCCGGGCCGCCGATGACACAATGCTCGAAATAGACGTCGAGATCCTTGAGGTTCATGCCGCCGAAGCCGCCAAATTGCGGGCGGTCGTTGATGATGGGAAGGCCGTTGATGGTGATCTGGCGGCTGAGCGCGAGTTCGCGGGCGACGGTCACCCAGGGGCCGGCGTTGTTCGGCCCGTCACCGGAAATGTCGATCACCTTGCGGCGGGCCTGGTAGTCATTCGCCTCGAACATCGGGATGGCGAAGACAATGGCGCCGCTGATCGAGGTGAAGCGCCCGCGCGAGATGGGCGCATCCTCCAGCTGCCGCGCGAAGGAATCGGCGCTGGCGGCGTCATGGATGATCGCCCATTTCGTCGTCAGCTGCTGCTGCTCGCTGCCCGACCACTCGAAATAGCTGACGGCGATGCGGCCATGCGGGCCAGACTGGATCGCCTCGAGCACGAACTTGTCGCGGAAGGCATCGATATAACCCTGGCGCTGCAGCTTCGCCTCGTCGAAGTCGATGCTGCCGGAGACATCGACTGCCAGCACAAGTTCGAGATCGACCTGCTCCGCTGCGTGGGATGGACCTGCCAGGAGCGCCAGCGCCAGCCATAGGGACACCAACCCGGCACAGGCTTGTCTGATGGCCTTCACCCCGCCCCTCCCCTTCATGCGGGAATGCCCGCAGGGGCGTAATAGTGCCAGAGAAAACGGGCCGCCGCACTGCGATATGGGCGCCAGGATTCGGCCATCTTCCGCAACTTTTTGGGATCGGGCCGCTTTCGCATCCGCTTCATGCGCTGCAGCGCGGCGGCCAGCGCGAGATCGCCCGCCGGCATGATGTCGGGCCGGTTCAATGCGAAGAGCAGGTAGATTTCGGCCGTCCACGGACCAACGCCTTTGATCGCGGTCAGCATTGTCATCGCTTCGTCATCATCCGCCGCATGCAGCCGGTCGAAATCGAGATGGCCGTCGACGACATGCTGCGCAATCGCCTGGGCATAGCGCACCTTGGCGTTGCTCAGGCCGAAGCCGCGCAAGTCCTCGACGGGACGGGCCAGCAGGATTTCGGGTGTGAAGGGATCAAGCGCCGCCTCCAGCCGGCCCGTGATCGTGCGGGCGGCGTGGATCGACAGCTGCTGCGCGACAATGATGCGGACCAGGCCGGGAAAGCCCGGCTGCTGCCTGCGCTCGGGCGGCAGACCAACGAGGTCTAGCGCCGCGGCGAAATCGGGATCGCGCGCCGCCAGTTCAGCAAGCGGCTTTCTCAGACGACGATCTCGGGACGGCTGGGCCATGCCACGATGATGGCAGAAGTCGGCGGAAATGCCGCTGACTTCGTCAGGTCACACGTTGTGTGAGAGGCCTCGCCCTTCGAGACGCGGGCGCTGCCCGCTCCTCAGGGTGAGGGCTCTTGAAAACTCTGCCTTGTGCTGAGGAGGCGCGCAGCGCCGTCTCGAAGCATGGGCCGCACATTCACGCCTCCAGGTCCCTGAACTTGCGGCGCAGTTCGAACTCGGACGATGTCACCTGGGCTTCCAGCGCACGCAGGCGCCGTTCGCTTTCGCCGAACTTGTAGTGCAGGTCATGCACCGTGTCCTTCGGCTCCTTGCGGACGTTGCGCCAGAAATGTTCTTCGTCTTTCGACTCGAACAGGTTCTCTGGCGCCGGCTTGATGAGCCAGGCCGCGAAGATATAGGCGATCACCGTGGGGATGAAGAACATCACCAGGCCAACCGCGGTGACTACGCGCACCGGTACCGTGCTGACGCCGAAATAGTCGGCGATGCCGGCGCAGACACCGGCAACCCAGCCGTTGCGGCGGTTGCGATAGAGGCGGACAGGACTCGGACGATCTTGGGTCATCAGTCATTCACCTTGTTGCGCCATCCCGGCGCTTCGGCGTCGAGGATGCGTTCGAGGGTGGCGATACGGGTTTCCATGCGGTCCGCCGTCTGCCACAGGTCGCGGAGGATCTTCTCGTCCTCCCGCGTCATGGTTTTCGACATGCGCCAGCGCGTCAGGTAGTGAAACACGATCCATAACGGCGCCACGACAGTGAGCGCGAGGATGAGACCGATGTGAAAGGTCGCGAACATCTTGGGCGTTCCCCGGGGCGCTGGGGTTTCGGATCACTTCTCTTACGACGCCGAGCCGCGCTTCGTCACGCGTTCACGCAGGGCATTGAGTTCGGCTTCCACCGCATCTTCCGTGGCGAGCGCGGAAATCTCCTCGGACAAGGTCGGCTTGCGGCCAAGGTCATAGGCATCCGATTCGCCTTCGACGCGGTCGATCTTCTTCTCGATCTGCTCAAAGCGGGCGAGCGCATCGTCGATCTTGGCGTCATAAAGCTGGCGGCGGACCTTGAGCCTGTTGCTCGCCGTTTCATGACGGGCGCGGATCGTCTTCTGCTTCGCCTTGGCCTCGACCAGCTTGGCCTCGAGCTTGACGATGTCCTCGTCATTGCGCGACAGCGCCTCGTCGAGGCGTTCGAGCTCGTCCGCCAGCGCCCTGGCGGCGTCGGCAAGCTTCGACTTCTCGATCAACGCCCCCTTGGCGAGATCGTCGCGGCCCTTGGCAATGGCAAGCTCGGCCTTGCGCTCCCAGTCGTCCATCGCCTCGCCCAGGCGATCGAGGCGGCGGTTGATACCCTTCTTCTCGGCAATGGTGCGCGCGGCCGAGGAGCGGACCTCGACCAGCGTGTCTTCCATTTCCTGGATGATCAGACGGATCAGCTTTTCCGGGTCCTCGGCGCGATCGAGGATGGCGCTGAGGTTGGAATTGATGATGTCGGCGAGGCGCGAGAAAATACCCATGGAACTCTCCTGAAAGCGTTGGTTGCCGGCGTCAGCCGATAATCAGGCCGGCCACCAGGCCGGCGAAAAACATGACCCAGTGCTCGCTGCGCCGGGTCTGGATGAAGTCACGCGCGCGGTCGAAGCCGCTGCGAAGCGTGTCGCCGAGATTGCGGCTGCGAAAATCGCGGCCGGCGCGGCTGAAATCGTCGTCGTGGTGCATCACTCATCCCTCTCGCTGCTGCGCTCTCCGGCGGAAGCCCTGGCTGGCTCGTCAGTTTCCGGGCGCCGCCCGGTGGCCAGTTCGACCACGACCCAGAACCAGTCGAAGTCCTCGAGGCCGTATTTCATGGCGCGGTCGATATCCCGGTCGGACACACCCATCGTCTTGTCTCCACTCGCCACCCCACGTGGCGTATCCCTGTAAGAGCACGGATCGTGCCAAGTTCTACCTAAGGATAAGGCATTGATTTTCCTTGTATTTTCAGATGGCCAACCTGGAAAGCGAATTGTTCGGGCATGAGGCCGGCGCCTTCACCGGCGCCACGCGGCGGCGCGCCGGCCGCTTCGAGATGGCTGACCGCGGCACGCTGTTTCTCGACGAGATCGCCAATGCGAGCCTGACCGTGCAGGAGAAGATCCTGCGCGCGGTGGAATATGGCGAGTTCGAACGCGTCGGCGGCAGCGCCACCATCGAGGTCGATGTGCGCCTGGTCGCGGCGACGAATATCGACCTGCCCGCCGCCGCCGATGCCGGTGAATTCCGCCATGACCTGCTCGACCGGCTGAGTTTCGACGTGCTGACCGTGCC
>CAXNFA010000047.1:0-7777 GCA_964201105.1 Alphaproteobacteria bacterium
CCGCCTTCGGCCTCGATGCAGCGGTTGATCAGCGCGAAATGCTCGTTGATGAAATTCGCGAGATCAGCAGCCGACATCGGCTCCGACAGCGCGGTGAAGCCGACGATGTCGGTGAACAGCACCGTGACCTCGCGCGTTTCCGACGGCAGGTCCATCGCTTCGTTCTCGCCCAGCAGGCGGTGCACCAGGCTGCGTGGCACATAATTTTCGAACCAGCGCAGGCCACTCACCAGGCCGTTGAAGGCGGTGCTCTGGTCGTTCAGTTCCTGGATGCGCGAGGCCGGCAGGTGCTCGACGTCGTTGAAGCGCAGCTCCGACATCGTCCGCGCGGCGTTGGCGATGCGCTTTATCGGCCGGGCAATGCGGCGGCCGAGCAGGATGGCCGCGACCAGCGACAGGATCAGGACGCCAAGGCCCGCCAGGCCAGCATAAACGAGACGGAGGATTTCATCTTCCAGCTCCGCCGCCGGGATGTAGAGGCCCATGTGCCACGGCACCGGCCCGTAGCTCCGCACCTCGCGCAGCATGAAGATGTAGTTGACGCCATTCACCTCGAGGAAATGGGCCTGGCCGGGGCTGGCTTCCGGCGCCCCAGGGCGCGGCGGCAGCGGCAGGCGTTCGGGGTCGCGCCCACGGCCGTCCTTGTTCCAGATTGCCGCAAGCACGGGATCGCCGACATCGTTCAGGCCGGGCAGCAGGCCCGCGCCTTCGGCCGGGCGGAAGCTGTCGGCGCGGCGGAAGCCGTCGCGCAGCGCGGCATGGGCCAGCACATGGTCGCGGCCATAGAGGATGAAGGCATGGCCGCCGGACAGCCCGGGGTCCAGCCGCTCGACGAAGCGCGACAGCTGCGAGGTGGACACCAGCGCGACCAGCGCGCCGAGGAATTCTCCATTGCGGCGCAACGGCATGCGCACGTTGATGAAGGCGCCCGAGGCCCGGCTGGGCGAGGGCACAAGATCGCCCCACACCGGCCCGCTGACCTGCACGATGGTTTCCAGGCCGCGGCGTACGTCGTCGATGCGGGACCAGTCTTCCTGCAGGGTGAAGATGCCGTCGCGCTCGCGCGCCACGCTGATGACACTGAGGTCGGGGCGAACATAGGACAGCACGGCGACCTGCTGCGCACCCGCGAGCGCCCCGGTCAGCACGTTGGTCAACTGGTCGCGATCGGTGAGGTCGAGACGGCCGCTGGCGACAAGCTGGGCCAGGAACTCAAGCTCGAGCCGCGGCGGCGTCAGATTCTGGTCAACCAGCGCACCCTGGCTGCTGAGGATCAGCGCCGCCTGATCGCGGATCAGGTCGAAGGTGTTCTTCTGGGCGCTTTGCAGGCCGAGGAACAGCACGGCGAGCACGCCCACCGCCACCAGCGAGCCGATGGCGAAGGCGAGCGTGACGGTGATCGAATAGGTGCGCCGCATTGGCGCCTTGGCCTCAGCCATCAGGCAGGCACCGCTTCAGGAAGGCCTGGGCGAGCACGAGGCCGCCCTCGTCGATCGAATGGGGCAAGCCCGGTCGCACATAGCCTTCCACGTTAACCCCATTGGCTTTCAGCGTGCTGACAGCCTGGTGCATGTCAGCGACCAGCACCAGCGGGTCGGCATCCCCATGCACCATCAGCACGGGCGGGCGCGACACGATCTCGGTGGCGAGGTCGCCTGCCGGCACCAGCCGACCGGAATAGCCCACGATGCCGGCCAGCGCTTTCCGTCGCCGCAGCCCGACATCGAGCGCCATCATGGTGCCCTGCGAGAATCCGACCAGCGCCATCTGCGAATCATCCAGCCCATGGCCCGCGAGCTCGGCATCGAGGAAGGCGTTGAGGATCGGCCGCGCCATCTGAACGCCGGCCGCGATGGTGGCGGCGCTGCGATCCTGCAGCGGAAACCATTCGTAGCCAAAACCCATGCCGCAGCGGAAGGGTGCGTTGGGCGACACGAAGGCCGCGTCGGGGAAGTGCGGCGCCAGCACCGGCACCAGCCCGAACAGGTCGTCGCCATCGGCGCCATAGCCATGCAGCAGGACGATGAGTTGCTTCGCCCTGGCGCCCGAGGCGGCAGGCTGGCGGGGGCCGGAGAGGGTGGGCGTCGACATACGGACCTTCACAAAAACGAAACGCGATTGTCGCATCGCCGCTGCCGAAAGTCAGCGGCAACGCGTAGTCTTCACGAAATGATTCTCGTCACCCGATTCGCCCCCAGCCCGACCGGCCCCCTGCATATCGGCCATGCTTTCGCCGCACTCTTCGCCTTCGATGCGGCACGGGCTGCGGGCGGGCGCTTCCTGCTGCGGATCGAGGACATCGACGCATCGCGCTGCCGGCCGGAATTCGAAGCAGCGATCCTGGAAGATCTGCACTGGCTCGGCCTGCGCTGGGAGGAGCCGGTGCGGCGGCAATCCGACCATTTCGCCGACTATCGCGCCGCACTGGCGCGGCTTGAGGCGCTGGGCGTTCTCTACCCCTGCTTCTGCACGCGCGCCGACATCCAGCGTGAGATCGCAGCGAGCCCGGCCGCACCGCATGGACCGGACGGCCCGCTCTATCCCGGCACCTGTCGCCACCTGGGCACAGCAGAGCGCCAGCGTCGGACAAACAGCGGCGAAGCCTATGCGCTGCGGCTCGATGTCACACGGGCAATGGCGTCCGTGACCGGCCCCCTTACCTTTCATGACGACGGTCACGGCACCATCGTGGCCGACCCGGCGCAGTTCGGCGACGTTGTGCTGGCACGCAAGGAGACGCCTGCGTCCTATCACCTGTCGGTCACGGTCGATGACCACCTGCAGGGCGTGACCCTGGTGACGCGCGGCCACGACCTGCTGCCCGCCACGCATGTGCACCGGCTGCTGCAGGCGCTGCTTGGCCATGACGTGCCGGCCTATCGACACCATCGCCTGCTGCTGGACGAAAACGGCCAGCGCTTCGCCAAGCGCAACCGCAGCGTGACGCTGCAAAGCTTGCGGGAAAGCGGCGTGACGCCCGCCGAGATCCGCCGCCGTATCGGCCTTTAGGCCGCCTTCACCCGCGTGCGGGTCAACAGGACGGAGAGCACGGTCAGCACCGCGCTGCCCGCCATCATCAGCGCCATCGGCAATTGCGATTGCCCCGGCAAATACCCCACCAGGGTGGCCGAGAGTGCCCCGATCATCATCTGCAGGAAGCCGTTCAGCGACGACGCCGTGCCGGCCCGCGTCGGGAACATCGCCACCGCGCCCTGTGTTGCACTGGGGAATAGCATGCCGACGCCGAGATGGATGACGCACATCGGCCCCACCACGGTCGCAATCGACAGGATGCCGAGCCCAACAAAGAGCAGCATCAGCAGACCGCCGGCAAGGACAAAGCCCGTGCCGATCAGGATCATCCGCTCGCCGCCCATTCGCCGCGTGAATCGGCCGGCGACGAAGGACCCGGCAATATTCGCACCCGTGGGAATAAGCGCATACCAGCCGTAAAGGTTGGGCGGCACGTGCAGCAGGTCGATCAGCACGAAGGGCGCGGCCGCCACATAGGCGAAGACAGTGCCCATCGAAAAACCGGTGATCAGCGTGTAGCCAAGGAATGCGCGCGAACGCAGGATGCGCGGATATTCGAGCACCATGCTGAGGACGCCGTCGCGCTTGGTGCCATGCGGGCTCTGGTTGGTTTCCTCGAGCAGCCAGATCATCAGGACCAGCACGATCGCGCCCAGTATCGTGAGCAGGACGAAGATCGAGCGCCAGCCGAAGGCGACCTCGAGATAGCCGCCGAACACCGGGGCAAAGGCCGGCGCCACACCCATGACGAGGCCGATATAGGCCATGATGCGGGCGCCCTCGTCACGGTCGAACAGGTCGCGCAGGATGGCGCGCGACAGCACCGGCCCTGCGCAGCCGCCCAATGCCTGCACGCCGCGCCCCACCATCAGCATCTCGATGCTGGGCGCGGTCATGCACATGACGCTGCCGATGACGTAGATGACAAGGCCGACAAACAGTGCCGGCCGCCTGCCATAGCGGTCGGAATAGGGCCCGTAGAGCAGCTGGCCGATGGCGAAGGCGGCAAGATAGATGCCAAGAGTCGCCTGTACTTCGGCCTGGCCGACGCCGAGATCGCGGGCAATCGCCGGCATCGCCGGCGTGTAGATGCCGATGCTGGAAAAGGCCACGGTCATCAGGCAGACCATCAGGCCGATGAGCAGGCCGACGCGATCTTTCATGGTGGAGATCATAGGCGGCCGCCTGCGCAGCCGCTCCTTCCGGAAACAGGATTATTCAGCCGGTGCGGCCTGTGTCTGCGGCGCAGCTGCTGCGTTCCGACGCTGCTGGATCACCTGGAGGATGGAAAACGCCGTGGCCAGCACAACGCAGACGCTCATCATCACCACCATTGGCCCGGTACCCTGCGCGAAGAGAGCGAGGGCGCTGACCGTGATGAAGGCTGTGGCGAATTGCATGAAGCCGTAAAGCGCCGCCCCTGCTCCGGCGATGGTGGGAAACACGCTGATCGCGCCCGTCATCGAAGCCGGGAACATCAGCGCCATGCCGACGCAGAGCACCGATACCGAGACCTGGATCGCCCAGACATTGGCACCCCAGGCCAGATAGCTGCCGACCAGCACGACGATTCCGATCATCATCCCGCCCATGCCCAGCGGGATCATGCGGTCAAGCCCGAGCCGGCGGGTGATCCGGCCCGCCAGGAACGAGCCGAAGAGATAGGAAAGGATCGGCGCCATCGCGACGAGGCCGAACTCATCGGGCGTGATGCCGAGTTCGCTGATCAGCACGAAGGGCGCGCGGGCCTGGAAGGCCTGCATGCCGCCAAAGGTCAGACAGCCGACCACGATGTAGAGACACACCTCGCGCGAGCGCAGCAGCCGGCCGAAGGAGCCCACCATGGCGCCGACGCTGGTCTGCAGGCCGCGATGCCGGTTCGTTTCCGGCATGAAACAGGCCCAGATCAGCGTGAGGACAGTAAAGATGGCGACAGCGAGGAAGGATGCCTGCCAGCCGAACCAGACTTCGAGGAAGCCGCCCAGCACCGGCGCAAAGGAGGGCGCGAGCCCCATGGCGAGGGCGACGTAGGCCATGATTTGCGCCAATTTCTCGCGATCGTAGATGTCGCGCATGATCGCGCGCGCAGCGATGGGGGCGGAACACGCGCCGACGGCCTGCAGGGCCCGACCCGCGATCAGCCATTCGATGCTGGGCGCCAGCATGCAAAGCAGGGTCGCCGCGGTGTACAGCACAAGCCCCGCCAGCAGGACCGGCCGGCGGCCATAGCGGTCGGACAGCGGCCCCCACACGAGCTGGGCGAAGGCATAGGCCACCATGAAGGCCGACAGGGTCAGCTCCACGCTGCCCATCGAGGTGCCGAAATAGGTCGCCATCGCCGGCAGGGACGGCGTGTACATGTTGGTCGACAGATTTCCCGCCGACACCAGGGCGGTCAGGAAGATCACGACAAAAGCGGGATGCCAGGGCATTACGACCGGAGGCCTCGGATCGAAGGGCGCAACGCAACGCCGGCCCGAAGCGCAAATGCCCACGAGGCCGGCCCTTTTCAGGGCGGCGAATTGTATTCAATCTACCCTTGCCGCAATGCAGCGTCCACGGCCCAACAGGATATTGTCCATGCGTTGCGAACATGAGTCGCATGCGCGGCGTGCAGGAATGGTCTAGAGCCATTCGCACCATTGCCAGGGAAAACTGATGCAAGTCCTCAACGTCCTGATCGTCATCGCCATGATCGTGGTCGCCGCCTTCCTGCTGGCCGGCGTGCTCGGCATGGTCCGGGGCGGCGAGTTCAATCGCAAATACGGCAACCTGCTGATGCGCGGCCGCATCCTGTCGGCGGTGGCGCTCGTCATCCTGTTCGCCATCGGCTATTTCCTGCGGAACGGCGGCTGAACCATGGTCAAACTCACCCGCATCTACACGCGTGGCGGCGACAAGGGCGAAACCTCGCTGGTCGATGGCTCGCGCACGCCCAAGCATGCACTGCGCGTGGCCGCCATGGGCACGGTCGATGAAGTCAATGCCTGCCTGGGCATTGTCCGCCTGCACACCCAGGGCGAGGCAGATGCCATGCTGGCCCGCATCCAGGACGACCTGTTCGACCTGGGCGCCGATATCGGCATGCCGGGCGACGAGGGAGACAATGCCTCGCTGCGCATCCTGCAGATGCAGGTCGAGCGGCTGGAGCGCGAGATCGATGCGATGAACGCCGATCTCGCCCCGCTCAACTCCTTTGTCCTGCCTGGCGGGTCGCCGGCCGCGGCCTATCTGCACCTTGCCCGCACCGTCTGCAGGCGGGCGGAACGGCTGGGCACCCGGCTTGCCCGCAAGGAAGCCGTCAACGGCGCGGCACTCCGCTACCTCAACCGATTGTCCGACCATCTTTTCGTGCTGGCCCGCCACGTCAACGACAAGGGCACGGCGGATGTCCTGTGGCGGCCGGGCGCCAACCGCTAGGCCGGGAAATACCCTTCCCCTGGGGCAGGTTGACCCCTGTCACGGCACGGTCACCTTCGTTGACTTAGCCTGTGCACCATGTAAATGTTGCAGTGCAGTATGCTCGGATTTCTGCCCGCGAACCCTAGGCTGGCATGAAACCCCACTCGCAACCGTGTGGTGATTTTGAGAGGTCAGACGGCCATGAAGGTGCTCGTCGCGGTGAAACGCGTCGTTGACTACAACGTCAAGATCCGCGTGAAAGCGGACAGTTCTGGCGTTGAACTTGCCAACGTTAAAATGTCGATGAACCCGTTCGACGAAATTGCCACCGAAGAGGCCGTGCGCCTCAAGGAAGCCGGCAAGGCAACCGAGATCGTTGCCGTCTCGATGGGACCGGCCCAGTGCCAGGAAACCATCCGCACCGCGCTCGCCATGGGGGCCGACCGCGGCATCCATGTGAAGACCGATGCCGAGTTGCAGCCCCTTGCCGTTGCAAAGCTGTTCAAGGCCGTGATCGACGCCGAAAAGCCCGATCTCGTGATCCTGGGCAAGCAGGCGATCGACGACGACAGCAACCAGACCGCCCAGATGCTGGCCGGTCTGCTGGGCTGGGCCCAGGGCACCTTTGCCTCGAAGCTCGCGATCGACGGCGGCACGCTGAATGTGACGCGCGAGATCGACGGCGGCCTTGAGACGCTGGCGCTGAAGATGCCCGTCATCGTGAGCACCGACCTGCGCCTCAACGAGCCGCGCTATGCCTCGCTGCCCAACATCATGAAGGCGAAAAAGAAGCCGATCGACGAAAAGACCCCGGAAGCGCTGGGTGTCGACGTCGCGCCGCGACTGAAGACGCTGAAGGTGAAAGAGCCGGCGAAGCGCAAGTCCGGCATCAAGGTGAAGACCGTTCAGGAGCTGGTTGACAAGCTCCACAACGAAGCCCGGGTGATTTGATATGACCGCTCTCGTTCTCGCGGAACATGACAATGTGGCGCTGAAGGCCGCGACGCTGAACGCCATCAGCGCGGCGCTGAAGATCGACCAGGACGTTCACGTCCTCGTCGTCGGGGCCGGCTGCAAGGCCGTGGCCGACGCGGCCGCCAAGGTGAAGGGCGTGTCCAAGGTGCTGCTGATCGACGACGCGCGCTACAAGGCGCCGCTCGCCGAGGTGTTGGCCCCGGTGATCGTGGCGCTGGCGCCGAAATACGCCGCCGTGCTCGCCGCCTCGACCAGCATTGGCAAAAACGTCATGCCGCGCGCTGCCGCCCTGCTCGATGTCGCGCAGATTTCCGACATCGTCGGCGTCGTCTCGGGCGACACCTTCGTGCGGCCGATCTATGTCGGC
>CAXNFA010000048.1:0-7686 GCA_964201105.1 Alphaproteobacteria bacterium
CTGTTGCAATACGGGCCCCACGACTACAACGCGCTGCACCAGGATCTCTATGGCGACCTCGTCTTTCCGCTGCAGGTCGCGGTCCTGCTGTCGGAGCCGGAGTGTGACTTTACCGGCGGTGAATTCGTGCTGACGGAGCAACGCCCGCGCATGCAGTCGCGGGCCGAGGTGGTACCGCTGCGCCAGGGCGACGCCGTCGTCTTCGCCGTGAACCACCGCCCTGTCCGCGGCACACGCGGAAGCTATCGCGTGACGATGCGCCATGGCGTAAGCCGGCTGCGTAGCGGCCAGCGCCACACCCTGGGCCTCATCTTCCACGATGCGGCATGATGCTTCGTGATCTCTTCGACCAGGACACACCCGCGCGGGAAGAGATCGCGCCCGGGGCCGTGTTGTTGCGCGGTTTCTGCCGCCCGCAGGCCCCGGCTCTGCTGGCCGCCATCGACAGCATCACGGCAGCGTCCCCCTTCCGCCACATGGTCACGCCCGGCGGCTATCGCATGTCGGCCGCGATGACAAATTGCGGCGCGGCCGGCTGGGTGACGGATCGCAAGGGATATCGGTATGACGCGATCGATCCCGAAAGCGGCAGGCGCTGGCCGGACATTTCGCCCGTGTTCCTTGCGCTGGCCGCCGAGGCGGCCGTGGAAGCGGGCTATGCTGGATTTGTCCCCGACGCCGCGCTGATCAACCGCTATGAGCCGGGCGCCAGGCTATCGCTGCACCAGGACCGCAACGAGCGCGATTTCACGGCGCCCATCGTGTCCGCGTCGCTCGGCCTGCCCGTTACCTTCCTGTTTGGCGGCGCGAAGCGGACCGACAAGCAGCGGCGCATCCCGCTGCAGCATGGCGATGTGGTGGTGTGGGGCGGCCCGGCGCGGCTTGCCTTTCACGGCGTCGGCATCCTGAAGGACGGCGAGCATCCCCTGCTCGGCCGCCGCCGCATCAACCTGACATTGCGCAAGGCGCTCTAGAGGCGCGCCTCAATTATCTCGGTCTGGCCGCCGTCCGCGCTGCCTCGGTTCAGGCCTTCTCGCCCGGCTCTTGCGGGAAAAACTGGAAATAGGGCTGCGCTTCCGCCAGCACCCGGGCGAAGGATGGCCGCTGCATCAGGCGGTCGAGATAGGCGCGCGTGGCCGGCAGCGAATCACCGAAAGGCGAAACGAGGTTGGCGTAGTAGAGCGCCGGCGCCGCCGCGCAATCGACCAGCGAGAAATGATCGCCCATCGCCCAGACACGCTGCGCCATCACCCGTTCGACCATGCCATAGGCGGTGCCGATCAGACGGCGGGCATCGGCCACGCCCATCGGATCCTTGCCATCGGCCGGGCGGATGCGGTTGAGCACGATCTTCTGCATCGGCTCGTGCAGATAATTGTCATAGATGCGGTCCCACAGGCGCGTCTGCCAGGCGGCTTCGCCATCGGCGGGGATGAAGCGCGTGGCGCCCGGGTGATGGCGGTCGAGGTATTCGATGATGACGGTGGATTCCGGCACGGTGTGGCCACGCGCGGAATCTTCCAGCACCGGCATCTTGGCGACGGGCCAGAGCGCTGCGAAGCGGTCGCGCGATTCGGCATTTCCCAGGTCGACGACCTGTGGCGTGAAGGGCGTCGCGTTTTCATACAGCGCGATCAGCGCCTTCCAGCAGAAGGAGGCGAGCGGGTGAAAGTGAAAGGTCAGCGCCGTCATGTCTCCGTTTCCTCCGTTTGCGCCAGCACGGCGCCCAGGCGGTCCAGCTTGCGGTCCCAGCCCGCCCGCCGTTCCTGCAACCAGTGTTCCGCCGTGCCCAGCACCTCCGGCGCGATCCGGCAGGTGCGGACGCGCCCGGCCTTTTCCGACTGCACCAGGCCGCTCGCCTCCAGCACCTGCAAATGCTGGACGACCGCGGGGAGCGACATGGCAAAGGGCTTCGCCAGTTCGCTGACCGACGCCGGGCCTTGGCCCAGCCGCTCAACCATCAGCCGCCGGGTCGGATCAGCCAGCGCGTGGAATACCCGGTCGATCGGGCTTAAATGGTTAAGCATTAACTTAAGTATAAAGACGGGGAATAGAAAGGCAAGTGGATCGTCCATCAACCGGGCTGATCCGGAACCAGGGCATCACCGGCATTGTGAGCCGATGCCCCAACACGAGGTTTTCATGCGCACGGGCTTGCTAACCGCTGCCGCGATTGCGTGTTCCCTGACCGCTTCCACCGTTGCCCTGGCCGACCCGCCGCATGGCCGGGGCCATGGCAAGCACGACCGTCACCACCACCAGCACCACTATGACAACCACCGGCGCGGCCCGGTCCATGTCGTGCGGCCGCGCTACGAGGTGCGCGACTACCGCGACCACCGCTATTACGACCCGCGGGATCGCGGCTTCGACGTGGATATCGTGGTGAACTTCCCGCCGCGCGACGTCGTGGTGGTCCGCGAATATTACGGCGGTCATCGCCCTTACTCGCCCGGCCATGCGAAGCGCTGGCGCGTCGGCCATCCGTTGCCGCGCGAGGTTGTCTATTACGAGGTGCCGCCCGACCTGCTGGTGCGCCTCGAACCGCCATCCCGCGGTTACCGCTATGTCCGCGTCGGCAGCGACATTCTGAAGCTTGCGGTCGGCACCGGCCTTGTCGTGGATGCGATCGAAGGGCTGGGCGGACGCGGTTGAACTTAATCTTCGTGAACAGGCACGGCGCGCGACGGAACACCGCTTCGCGCGCCGTGGGATTCCTCGACGCAAACCCTAACCTTTGAGGAACATCATGTTTCGCCTGTTGGCCGGCGCCCTCGCCCTGTCCTGCACATTGGCCGTGCCCAACGCTTTCGCCGACCCGCGCCACGACTTCGACCGCAGCGCGCAACGCGCGGACGACAGGCCGTTCCGCGAACGACCAGATGCCCACCGTGGCGAGGACCGCCGCTCTCCCGGCGATGACCGGATGGGGCGCCACGGCAGGGACGAACGCGACAACGCGCGCGGCCCGGATCGCGACCACCACGAGCCCGATCGGGGCGGCCACAATCAGGCGCGCGGCTGGGGCGACGACGTTCGCGGACACGACGGGAATGACTATCGCCGGGACGCGGGGCCGCGCTTCGTGCATCCCGATGTCGTCGTGGTGCGCGACTATTACGCCGGCTGGCGCCCCTATCCACCTGGCCATGTGAGGCCATGGCGAGTTGGCTACCTGCTGCCGCGCGAGGTCGTCTATTACGAACTGCCGCCCGAATTGATCGTGCGGCTGGCGCCGCCGCCCCGCGGCCATCGCCACGTCCGGGTGGACAACGACATCCTGACCATCGCGATTGCCACCGGGCTTATCATCGATGCCATCGAGGATTTCGGGCGCAGTTGATTTGAGGTTGCAAAGGACGACGACGCACCTGGGAACGCCGCGTTCCCCGGCGCGTATGTGGTGGCGTAACACCGTATTCCGAGGTTGCCATGAACAAGCTTCTCCTGGGCGCCGTCCTTCTCTCCCTGTCGCTTGCCGGAACCAGCGCCGCGCTGGCCGAACCGCCGCCAGGCAAGGGGCAGGGCAAGGGCCAGTCGGCAGCCGCCAGCAACCGCGCCCACAGCGCGCCGGCTGAACGGCGGGGCCGCGACGGCGCGGGCGTGGACATCATCGTCAACTTTCCGTCGCGCGACATTGATGTCGTGCGCGACTATTACGCGGGACGGGATTTCTGCCCGCCGGGCCTGGCCAAGAAGAGCAATGGCTGCCTGCCCCCGGGCCAGGCGAAGAAGTGGCACATGGGCCAGCCGCTGCCGCGGGACGTCGTCTTCTACGACCTGCCGCGCGACCTGCTGGGCCGGTTGGCACCTGCGCCCCAAGGCTATCGCTATGTCCGGGTCGACAACGACATCCTGAAGATCGTCACCGGCACCGGCCTGATCGTCGACATCATCGCCAACCTGGGCCGAGGCTGACCTATCGCGTAACCGGCGGAATGCCTGCCGGGATGTCGCCTTCGTGAACATGCACGACGAGCCAGCCTTCCGTGGCGAAGCGACGCAACACGCAGGTGATGCGGGCCGCGCCGCTGAGCGCGTTGGGCGGCTTGTATTCGAAACTGAGCAGGAAGCGCACGATGGCGGTGTCCCCCCAACACATCGGTGACAAAGTGGTCGAGCGTGTGGGTGAGCGTGCCGCGCGCCATCGACTGGTCATAGTCGGACGCGACATAGGCCTCGATATCGCGCCGCGTGACGAGCGGTGGCTGGAAGATGTCCCACACCGTGCTGGCGGGGTGCATGCAGGCCAGCATGCCCTGGGGATCGCGGGCATGGAACCGGTCCCAGATGCGCTTCACCACCGCCTCGCAGGCCGCCTTTTCTTCGGTCGTCATGAAACGATGCTGGCACGGCGCGACGCCCGGCGCCAGACCGCCCGATTTTCGCATCCCATCCGCGGGACAGTGATCTAGGATGCCGCCCTGTCCAGGCGGGGAGCAGTCATGCGGCGCGGTTTTGTCGAGGCGGGCGACGGCGAGATTCACTATCGCACGGCGGGAAGGGGCGGACCGGCGCCGCTGGTGATGATTCATGCCGCGCCGGGCGCAAGCCTCACCATGACCCGCATCATCACCACGCTGGGCCAGGGCCGCGCGGTCTATGCGCTGGACGCGCCGGGCATGGGCGAATCGGACGCCCTGCCGGAAGGATCGGACGCCGGCGCCTTCGCCGATGCGATGCTGGACGCCCTGCACAACCTGGGGCTCGACCGCTTCGACCTCTATGGCATCCTCAGCGGCGCGCCGATTGCCGCCGAGATGGCGCTGCGTGCCGGCGGCAAGGTGCGCCGCCTGATCCTCGACCGCATCATCCTGCTGGGCGAGGACGCGCGGCGCGAGTGGCTGGCGAAATACGCGCCCAGCGTGCCGATCGACCGCTATGGCAGCCAGATCCACTTCACCTGGAATTTCGTGCGCGACGAATTCTGCTTCTTCCCCTGGTACGAGCTGAACGCCCCGAACAGAACGGTGCGAACGCTGCCATCGGCCGAGGCCATGCATGACAAGACGGTGGAGATGCTGAAGGCGATCCGCAGCTATCACATCTTCATCCGCGCCGGCCTTGGCTATCCCGGCCAGCAGCGCCTGCCCGGCCTGACCATGCCGACGCTGGCAAACATGGACGCCGCGGCGCTGATCCCGGGCGCGCGGGTGAAGGAGACCCGTGCCATTCCCGACGACAGCTTCGAGACGCCGGAAGACGTTGCTGCCACCTGCGCGGAGATTGCCGGTTTCCTCGACCAGCACCCGGCATGAGCTGTCGATAATCAAGGCGCTGAGAACGGCTTCAACACGGCAAGCAGCGCGATGGTCACCACCGCCGCGACAATGGCGGGCGCAAGAACAGGCAGGAAGCCAGAAGACGGTGCGTCTGTCGATGCGAGCAGCCGGCGGAGCCGCCCGGTCATCATGCCATGCGCCATCGACAGCCCCGCCACCAGCGAAAGCTTCGCCAGCAGCCAGGGCGCAGGGAACCAGCCGCCGCGCAGTGCGAGGAGAAGGCCGAGCGCCCACACCAGCCCCATTGCCGGCGTGGTGACCTGGCGGTCCCAGCGGAGCAGCGACGTCAGCGCCATGCCCGGCAGCGCGCGGAGGGCGATCGCGACCGCAAGAAAACCGCCGATCCAGGTGATGGCCACCGAGAGATGCAGCGCCTTAATGACAAGAAGGATCATGTCGCGCCTGCCAGCACGGCTTCCTTGCGGCGCAGCAGCACGGCAATGAAGAAGGCGCCGAAGGGAATAAAGGCGGCGACGAACAGCCGCGCAACCTCCGTCCGGCGCCAGTCACCGCCCGCAACGGTGCTGACCACGATCCAGAGATAGGCGAGAAAGGCGAGGCCGTGCAGCGGGCCAAGCACCGCGGAAACCTGCGGATAGCCGAAAAGATGTTTCAGCGGCATGGCGAGGCCGACCAGCGTGACCAGCGTCGTGCCCTCGACCAGCGATGCCCAGCGCAGTTGCCGCAGTTGCGCCAGTTCTCCCCGTTGAGTCCGTCTGCCCTGAGTCATGTCGCCTCCTCCTGTGGCGACCGAATATGCTGGTGTCTCCTATTTCCAGCCATCGGCGAAACGGCCAATCTGCGCCTGTTTTCTGCCAATCTTGCTTGCTTGCCTTGACCAAACGCTGAGATCGAAATTGGATATGGCCGAGTGATTCTGTCTGGATAAACCAAAGTGGGGAATTCCTGCCATGCACCGGATGGCCATCTTGGCGATGGCGGGTGTCGTCCCCTTCGATCTCGCCGTTCCATGCGAGGTTTTCAGCCGCGCCCGCACGGCCGACATAGAGCAACCCTACCGGTTGCGCGTCTGCGGCGAGACGCCAACTGTGCGCGCTGGCGCCTTCGACCTGCAGTTGCACTGGGGCCTCGACGAACTTGCAGCCGCGCAAACCATCATGGTTCCCGGTCTTGGCAGACTCGACGCACCGATTTCGGATGCCGTGCTAGCGGCCCTACGCGCTGCGGCTGCGCGCGGCACTCGCATCGCGTCGATCTGTACCGGAGCCTTTATTCTCGCGGCAGCCGGCCTGCTCGACGGGCGGCGCGCCACCACGCACTGGCTTGCCGCAGCAGAGTTGGCGGCGCGCCACCCGTCCGTGCAGGTCGATCCCCAGGTGCTGTTTGTCGATGACGGACAGGTTCTCTCCTCGGCCGGCGCGGCGGCAGGTCTCGACCTGTGCCTGCACATGGTGCGGCGGGACTATGGCGCCCATGTCGCCGCCAACACGGCACGGCTGTCCGTCATGCCGCTGATGCGCGAGGGTGGTCAGGCGCAGTTCATCCAGCATGCGCCACCATCCGCCCGCGCCGGCTTCGCGCCGCTTTTGCAGTGGATGGAGCAGAACCTGCACCGGCCGGCCGGGCTTGCGGAAATCGCCGCTCGGGCAGGCATGAGCGAGCGAAGCTTGAGCCGGCATTTTCGCGAGCAGACCGGCACGACTGTGCTTCAATGGCTTCTGACAGCCCGCGTACGCCGGGCGCAGGAACTGCTGGAAACGACCGACCTGCCGATCGAGACAATTGCCACGGCGGCCGGATTCGAATCGGCTGCGACCTTTCGCGACCGCTTCCTGCGCATGGCGGGGACGAGTCCGAGCGCCTATCGCCGCAGCTTCGGCAACGCGCGGCCGATGGCTGCGGAATAGCGTGCGCGACCGAAGGCTGCGGGCGATGGAAGGTCGATAATCGCGCTATCGCGAGAGAGCTTCTTTGATTGATGATCTCGCTAGCGCGAGATCATGGGCCCGAAGTCCCGTCCGTTGACCATCACCTTGCCGCTGTCCTGGAAGGCGATATCGTAGCGATAGGTCGGGCCGGTCTTGTCGGCCATTGCCGCCAGCACATTCAGCATGATGACGACGCCGGCGAAGCGGCGCGTGTCGCGCGCGGCAAGCTGCTTGGCGGCGCCTTCCAGCCCTTCGGCGCGGATCTTCAGGTCGCCCACGACGCCGCTTTTTGTCTGCGTCGTCGGCTTCAGCGTGCCGGTGGCGCTCGCGTTCATCGAGGGACCGCGGAGGTCGAGCGTGTCGATCACCACATCGCTGCCCGACTGCTGCAGGGTGCGGATCATGCGCTTCTGCAGGTCGTCCGGCTGACCCTGGGCTGCCAGGGCATCGCGGATGAGATTCTCGAGCGATGCGTTGCGGATCGTGGCAACGACCTTTCCCGTGCGCGGCACCAC
>CAXNFA010000049.1:0-7656 GCA_964201105.1 Alphaproteobacteria bacterium
TCGCCCCTGCATCAGCTGCAACCAGTCCTGCACCTTTGCCCAGCGCGGCCATGGTGCCGCCACCTGCACGGTGAACCCCGAAGCGGGACGCGAACTCGACTTGTCGGAACCCACGCTGGCCGCTCAGCGCAAGACTGTGGCCGTCGTCGGTGGCGGACCGGCGGGCATTGAGGCCGCGCGCGTTGCCGCTCTGCGCGGGCATCGCGTGTCGCTGTATGAGTCGGAAGAAGAACTGGGCGGCTACATGCGCCTTGCTGCCCGCGCGCCCTATCGCGGCGAATTGCAGCTGATTCTGGACTGGTGGCGGCGCGAACTCGAACGCCTGGGCGTGCCCATTCATTTCGGTCGGTACGTCAACGATCCTGCCGAGTTGAAGGCCGACGCCGTGATCTGGGCGGTTGGCAGCCAGACGGCACCAACGGCCGTGTGGCGCCGCCGCCCACACCTGACCGATGGCATTCCCGGCACCGCAGCCCTGGTGCATGGCCGCGACGTGCTGCAGGGCCGCGCCGGCGTGCAGGGCAGCGTCTTCATCATCGACGAGGAAGGCAGCTGGCCGGCGATCTCCTTCGCCGAACAGTTGGCCATCACGCCGGGTGTCAAGGCGGTGACCATGCTGTCGGCCAGCAACCCGGTGGCACCCGACCTGATTGGCACGACCGAAGCGGGTGAAGCGATCGCACGGCTGCGCAAGGCGCAGGTCATTTTGTTTGATGGCGTTGTCGCCCGCGTTGATGGCGACAGCGTGGAAACCACCGACGGCCGCTGGTTCGGCCCCTATGACACCATTGTGCTGATGACGGGCACTGCCGCGCCGAGCAGCGTGCCGGCGGATGCACAAGCCGTGGGCGACTGCGTTGCACCGCGCGGCATCTGGGCCGCCGTCAACGACGCAGCCCGCGCCGCGCGGGAAATCTGAGGTTGCAGATGCTCCCTCTCCCCCTGCGGGAGAGGGTTTCCGGCCACTATTTCCGTGCCGCCAGCGTCCACCACAGCGCGCCATAGGCGTGCGTCTTGGCATAGAGCGAGGAGCCGTATTCGCTCTGCAGCCGTGTCTCGATGACGTTGCCGGGCTTGAAGCCGGCTTTTGCCGCCAGCGCCGGCATGTCCATGTCGCGCATCTTGCCGCGGAAGGGCTCGGCGTTGAAATGCGTGGTCCAGTCGCGCTGGAACTGGTCATAGGGGTCGGGCCAGAACTTGTTGAATTCAGGCACGTCGCCATGCGCCATCACGCCGCCCTTCTTCAGCAGGCGGTAGCTTTCGTTGATGATGTTCGGCACAGCCTTGGCCGAGGTCTCGTGGAACAGGATGGCCGACACGACGAGATCGAAGGACTCGTCTGGGAAATCGGTGTGTTCGGCATTCTGCTGGCTGTAGTGCACGCGCTTGCCCAGCGCCTCGGCGCGGGCATGGGCATAGCGCACCATGGGAGCGCCCAGGTCGCATGCGTAGACTTCCGCGTCAGGGAAATGATCGACCAGCGCGAGTGTCTGGTGGCCGACACCGCAGCCGAGATCGAGGATGCGCTTCGGCTTGAAGTCGGGCCAGGTCTTCTTGAGGTATTTGCACAGCGTGTCGCCGACATCGTCGACAAGTGGCCCCTGCCCCCCCATGCCATACTGGAAGGCGCCAAGGTCATAGAGTGCGCCGGCGAAGACATCGCCCGTGCCACCTTCGACGTGATAGCCGCCGGGCTGGCAGTGGATGTGAATCTCGCTGTTGTAGCGCGGCACGTCGAGCGACGGATTGAGGCGCAGGCTGCCAAGCTTTTTCTTTTTCGCCGCCGTTTCTTCGGCCTTCTCGACAAGTTCCTCAAGCTGGCGGCCGATGCGCAGGCCGAGCGTGTCCCACATCATCTCCTGGCCGGTGCGGTTCAGGGAGGAGAACATCTGCCAGAAAGGCTCCGGCTTCATGCCGGCCGCGACCTCTTGTGGCGTCTTCGGACCGCCGGACTTCTTCGCCAGCGCCGGTTTCACCTTGGCCTCGTAGAGCTTCTTGTTGCCAGGCTGCAGGCCCGTCAACACATGGACCTTGAAGCTGGTGACAAATTCCATGCGCGCTTCCTCGTCGTGCACGACGTCCGGCAGCATGGCGTGTTCGAATTGACCCTTCATGGCGTGTCCTGTCTGTGATTGGCAGCAGCGTAGCCCCGTTTGACCCGTCAGGCCAAGTGCGGGACCAGCGCTGGCTGGACGCTGAAATTGATGGCGATGGAGATGCGGATTCCGCCGCCGCGGTAGGGCCGGACGGCATGGCTGAGCCAGGACGGGAAGACCACCAGCAGGCCACTGTGCGGCCGGATGGTTTCGCTGACGCCGACCGATTGGCCGCCCGGCAGGGCAAAGCCGAGGAGCGGCGCATGCATCGCAGTCGCGACGCCGCGCGGATCGGCCAGTTCGAGTTCGCCGCCCAGTGCCGGGTCGGCGCCGATGCCGCCGTCGTCCACATAGTAGACGGCAGACCAGAAGCAGCCCGGATGGGTGTGGAATTCGTTGCCATGGCCGCTGCGGTTGATGTTGGCCCAGCCGTTGCAATGCCAGTCGATCTTCACCGCGCGGCCGGCCCGGTCCGATGTGAGGCGGTCGATGGCCTGGGTGACGGTGGCCAGCAGCTTGCGCGCGGGCGTGCCGCCCCAATCCAGAAACTGCGTGTCCGACTGCCAGCCGCCGAGGTTGCTGTGTGAAACGGAAGGGTGCCCGGCCTCGCGCGCCAGAACGACACCGCGCAGCGCCTGGTTGAGGGAGGCAGCATCGGCAAGCAGCACGGTGAGCACCGGCGTGGGAAACAGGCCGGCTACATTGGCCGGCTGCTGGCGAGGCTTTTCGGTCATTTCCATAGATTACACTGTTATTCGCCAGCGCGCGGATCAAGCGCTGATGGCATGGCAGGCGTGGCGGTCGGCGTGGCAACGAAGGCCGTGCGCTCGGCTTGCGGTACGGGTGCGCGCTGGCGCATGCGATACCAGGCCAGGCTGGCGAGGCCGAGATGCACCATCGCCGTGAAGAGAAAGAGCGCGGTGGCCGACAGGCCGGAGATCAGCGCCGACGCCATCACAGGCCCCACCACGGCACCAATGCCATAGGCCATCAGCAGTCCACCACTTGCCTCGATAAAACGGTTGCCGACGATGTAGTCGTTGGCATGGGCGACGCAGAGTGGATAGAGCGGCAGCATCGCCGCACCAGCGCAGAAGGCGAGCGCCATTTGGGGCGTGGTGCCAAGGCCACGGAAGGCGAAGAGCAGAAATGCCACGGCGACCGCCACCATGCTGCCGCCAATGATGATGATGCGCCTGTCATAGCGATCCGATAGCCGTCCGAGCGGCCATTGCACCAGCGCCCCGCCGATCACAAAGGCGGTCATGAAGAGCGCGATGTCGGTGGTGTTGCCCGATCTTCCTTGCGCGAAGACCGGCGCATGGGCCCAGAAGGCGCCATTGGCGAGCCCAACCATCACGCAGCCAGCGACGCCCAGCGGAGAGGCCCGATACAGCTCGCGGAAGGTCAGGCGCCCGGTGGCGGGCAGCGGCACTGGCGCGGCGGTGCGCGTCAACGCCACGGGCACCAGCGACAGGCTGATCGCCATGGCGCAGATGACGAAAGGAGTAAAGCTGGCCGGGTCCGGCACGGCAAGCAGCATCTGGCCAAGCGTCAACCCGCTGAGATTGACCACCATATAGATCGAGAACACCTGACCGCGCGTCTCGTTGCTCGCATGCTCGTTGAGCCAGCTCTCGATCACCATGTAGATGCCGGCCAGACAGAAGCCGGTTCCAACGCGGAAGAGAATCCAGGCCCAGGGCAACGTTGCCAGCAGATGCAGCAGCGCGATACTCGACGCCACCGCCGCGAGCGCGGCGAAAACCCGGATATGGCCTGCACGCCGAACGAGATACGGAGTCGCCAGGCAGCCAAAGACAAAGCCAAGGTAATATCCGCCGCCGATCAACCCGATCCAGAAGGCATGAAACCCTTCGATGCTGGCGCGTACCGGCACGACCACCGTCAGCAGGCCCGAGCCCATGACAAGCGTGGCCGTGCCAAGCAGGAGCGAGACAATCGGCAGCAGGTTCATGGCGCCGCCGTCATCCCGGGGTCGCGCGGCAATGGCGGATCAGAACAGCCTGGCGTCGGCGACGTGGCGACGGATCGACTTCGCAAACCAGTCGAAACCGGGGAAGAAGAACTGTGCGTGGCCGATGGCATTGACCGAAATGGCAAAGCCGTTGAGATACTGGAATTCCTTGCCCAGCAGGAAGAGCGGGATCTGCTCCTTCTCGCCCGGCGTCAGCGGGCGCTCCGATTCGTAGCCCTCGAGGAAGACGTCCCACAGGCGCGGGTCCAGGTTGTTCTTCTCGATCGACCACTTGTAGCTCATCAGCTCCTGGACGAAATAATCCCGGCCGCAGGCGTCAAAATCCATGATGGTGATGTCGCCGTCATCCGCCACAAACGCATTGTGGATGTGAAAGTCGCCCTGCACCGTGCCCATCGGCAGGTCGGTGCGGCTGCGCACGGCGTCGTAGCGGACGAGCAGCTCCTCGCCGACGCGGCGGTAGAGCTCGGCATCCTCCGGGCGGTGTTTCACCAGTTCGGCGAGCAGCGGCGCGCCCTTGCGGATGTTGCGCGTGCGGTCGATGACGCGCTCCTGCTTCGGCTTGTAGCTTTGCGAACGCAGGTGCAGCCGGCCGAAGATCTCGCCCATCTTGCGCGACACCTCGATCGTCGGGTTGGCCGAGAAAGGCTTGCCCGGGGCCCAGCGGAACAGCGCGGTGGCGCGGTTGCCATCCTGCGCCTCGACCGGCATGAAATTGCCGCCATCAAGGCCACGACGCGGCGTCGGGATCGGGATGCCGCCGTCATGCAGGTGCAGCAGGAATTCGATTTCGTAGTCGACATCGGAGGCCGGGCGCGACATTGGCCGCCAGACGCGCGCGGCATATTGCTTGCCGGCGGAGCGCACCATGTAGAAGTCGTTCATGCCGCGATGCAGAAGCTCGCAGTTGAACGGGTTGTCGAGGCCGAAATATTCCTGGATCTGCTCGCCCAGCGGAACGGCATGCAGGATGGCATGCGAGGCGGGAACGACATCGTCGTTGCGTGCGGTGGCTGCGGACATCAGAGACCTGCCTCTTTCATGTGGCGGCGGATGCTGGTGGCGAACCAGTCGAGATCGGGGAACATCAGCGGCGTGTGGCCGACGGCGTTGACGTTGGCGGCGAATCCGAACAGGAAGCGCACCTCCTTGGCGACATAGAAGAAGGCCTTCAAGGCCTTCTCATCCTTCGTCAGCGGCCGCACCGATTCATATCCGGCATAGAAGGCATCGGTCACCGCAGGTGCGATCTTCACGTATTCGTCGGCCCAGGCGAAGCTCGCCAGCTCAGCCATGAAATAGTCGTCGCCGCAATTGTCGAAGTCGAGAAGGGTGATCTTGCCCGCCGGCGTCACAAAGGCATTGAAGGCGTGAAAGTCGCCATGCGTGGGCCCGCGCGGCAGGTCCATGCCCTTCAGCGAATCGAACCGGGCGGCGATCTTTTCGGCCACGCCGGCATAGAAATCGGCGTCGCCGGGACGATGCTGCACCATGCGATTGACGTTGGGCAGTTCCCGCCGCAGCACATCGGCCGTGGCAATCCTGCGTTCCACCGGCGCGCGGAAGCGCGGCACCACCGTGTGCATCTGGCCGAACAGGGCGCCCAGCTTGCGCGCCATGTCGATATCGGGCGTCTTCGCATAGGGCGCGCCCTCGGCCCATCGGAAGATCGAGAAGAAGCGCGGGCCTTCGATGGCGCGCACCGGCACATAGAGCGGCCCGGCCTTGCTCGGAATGGCGGTCGCAACGGGAAGGCCCTCGCTGTCGAGAAAGGACAGGAAGGCCGTTTCGTAGTTCACATCGGCTTCGGTGCGGAAGCCCGAGCGCCAGACGCGCAGTGCATAGATGCGGTCGTTGCCGTCGCGCACCTCATACACATCGTTCATGCCGCGCGTCAGCAGCTCGACATGGACAGGACCGGGCAGGTCGTAATTTTGCTCCACCCGTTCAGCGAGCGGCGCCGCATCCAGGACGGAGTGGATGATGGGGATGTTCTTCTTCATGACATCTCGGGAACTGAAGGCGGCGGGACGTTCTGCATACACTATCGAGGCCACGGCAGGGCGTCACCCCTTCTGCCGGGTGATTCTCCGTTCCAGACGGCCGATGAAGACGGCTGTGGCAATGCCCGCAGCACCGACAATGAGAAGGTAGATGCCACCACCCGACCAGCCGCCGAAATGGCTGACCACCGCCGCGAAGGCGGGCGGGCCCACCAGCGTGCCGCCATTGGCGCCATGGATCAGGATGCCGTTGAAGGCACCGACCTGAGCAATGCTGGGCGCCATCACTGGGCCAGCCGCAAGAATCGCGGTCGGCACCAAGCCGGCAACGATGCTGAACAGCATGATGCCGCCGAAGGACGCCGTCGGACCCAGTCCGAGTCCGAAGGCAATCAGCCCGGCCAGGCCCATCAGGCCGCAGGCCGCCGCGATGACCAGCCAACGCGCCACGCCGCGCCCGACCAGCCAGCCCCCCAGCACCGCGCCCGGCGCATAGATGATGGCGATGAAGGCCGCCATGGCGCCTGCCGCGGCCGTGCTGCGCCCCTGCGTCTCGATCAGATAGGTCGGCAGCCAGGCATTGATGGCGGAGAACTGCACCGAGAAGATGCCGAAGGCGATGGACAGCACCCAGGGTGCGGGAGTCTTCACCGTGATGGCCAGATCCCGCCACAGCTTGGCGGGATCGACAGGCTTGCGTGCGCCGCCAATGCCGGACAGCACCAGCAGCAAAGCCGCGACCACCGCGAGGCCGGCATTGAACAGCCACAGCGCCCGCCAGTCATACGCCGCGAGGATCACCGGTGCCAGCAGCAGCATCACGGTGAGGCCAAGCGGCATGAAAAGGCCCCACGCCCCCATCGCAAGGCCGCGATCCTTTGGCGCGACCACGCCGAACACCAGCGCGGGCGCCGACACGACGATGAGCACGAAGCCCAGCCCTTCCACGATGCGTGACACGATGAGGGGCGCCAGCGAATCCATCTGGCTGCCCGCCGTGCTGCCGAGCGCGATGAGCAGAAGGCCGGCAACCAGCGTGTTGCGGTGGCCATAGCGGTCGGCCAGCATGCCGCCGAGCAGCCCCACCACCATGGCCGTGCCGGTGTAGACCGAGGCCATCCAGCCAGCGCCGACCATGTCCATGCCGAGATCGGCGCGCATCACCGGCAGCGCCGGCGCGACCTTGCCGATCTGGCAGGCTGCCAGGGCGCCGACAAAGACGATGAGAGCCACCTGCGACCAGCGGGTCGCGACGGGTGCGGCGGGTGAGGTCATGCGGTGGGGAAACGGGTCATGAGCGGAAGGGCGCGTATCCTATGCCGGGGGCCTGTCAACGGCCAGCCGCCTTGCGCCGCTCCAGCGCCCGGATCGCCAGCGCGCTTGTCATGCCCGCGGCGCCAACCAGGGCGAGATAGACGCCGGCGGCCGGCCAGCCGCCGAGGTTGCTGGCCACAGCGGCAAAAGCCGGCGCAGCGCCCAGCACGCCGACATTGGCGCCGTGGATGATGATGCCGTTAAAGGCCCCGATCTGCGCCATGCTGGTCGCGAAGACGGGCGC
>CAXNFA010000050.1:0-7641 GCA_964201105.1 Alphaproteobacteria bacterium
TCTGAGTCACGTTTTCCCGCCATGACTGCCAAGCCTGACATCGGCACCCTCGACGCGGCCGGCCTTGGCCGCGCGATGCTCGACGGCCATTTCGACCCGCTCGAAGTCCTCGACTATTTCCTCGACCGCATCCAGCGCTCGGAAGACCAGTCCGTCTTCATCACCGTGATGGAACATCGCGCCCGGGCCGATGCCGCCGCATCGACCAAGCGCTATCGCGAAGGCAAGCCGCTCGGCCCGCTCGACGGCGTGCCCATCGCCTGGAAAGACCTGATCGACGTGGCCGGCGCCACCACCACCGCGGGATCGGACGTCTATCGCGACCGCGCGCCCGCGACGCGCGATGCCAACATCGTCACCAATGCGGCCGCTGCCGGTCTCGTCAGCCTGGGCAAGACCAACCTGACCGAATTCGCCTTCTCCGGCATCGGCCTCAACCCGCATCACGGCAACCCGCGCAATCCGCGCGACATGAAAACCCACCGCATCACCGGCGGCTCGTCCTCGGGCTCGGCGGCGGCGCTGGCCGGCGGCGTTGCGCCGCTTGCGCTCGGCACCGACACGGGTGGCTCCATCCGCATCCCGGCGGCGCTGTGCGGCCTCGTGGGCTTCAAGCCGTCGGAAGGCCATATCGACAAGCAGGGCATCCAGCCGCTGTCGCTCACGCTCGACGTGCCGGGGCCGATGGCGACCACGGTGCGCGACTGCATCCTGCTGGAACGCGCCTTCCGGCATGAACTCGTCGTCGCGCCGCGTGCGGCGGGGCTTGGCGACCTCACCGTCGTGGTGCCGGAAAATATCGTCTTCGATGGCGCCGAAGACGCGGTGGTGGCGAATTTCGAATCCTGCCTGTCGAAGCTGTCGAAGGCCGGCGTCAAGATCGAGCGCCGCCGCCTGACGCCCTTTGACGGCTTCCAGGCGTTGATCGCGCGCCACGGCAGCTTCGCGGCGGCGGAAGCCTTCTACATCCACCGTGACCTGCTCGAAGGGCCCGAGCACCCCGACAAGCCGGGCGAACGCAACGCGGCCGAAGCACTGGCCGACCGGCTCGACGCCCGCGTCGGCTTCCGCATCGCCCAGGGCAAGAAGATCACCGCCTATGACTATATCGCGCTGGAAACGGGCCGCCGCACGCTGGTCGATGAACTCTATGCCGGCATGCGCGGCCCGGTGTTGATTGCCCAACCCACCGTGCCGGTCACGGCGCCGGAAACCGACCTGCTGCTGCGGGACGACGACACCTTCTTCCGCATCAACGCCCTCATGCTGCGCAACACGACGATCGGCAATTTCTTCAACCTGCCGTCCTTCGCGCTGCCCAGCGGCAGCGATGCGCGCGGCCTGCCCACCAGCATCCAGTTCGCCGCCCGTGGCGGCGAGGACGAGATGCTGATCTGCTACATCCAGAGCATCGACCGGGTATTGCGGGGTTAACTCTTCATGCCGGCCTTCGCCAGCATGACGAAAAAAGCGCTTACAGCGTCTTCATGAAGTGAAACGAGCTCACATGCATGCGCTGGCGGAAGTAGAAGCGGTGCGCGTCGATGCGCTGCGTGCCGCTTTCCAGGTGCAGGGCCACCTTGCCTTCCGCCCTGGCCTTCTTCTCCAGCCAGTCCAGCAGCGTCTTGCCATGGCCGTGTGAGCGCACCGACGGCAGGGTCACCAGGTCGTCGACATAGTAGTGGATGCCGCGCGCCAGCATCTCGCTCGCCCGGAAGCCCATGCAGGCCACCGGCCGGCCGGCCTCCGCGACGTAGGCAACGGCATAGCCTTCCTTCGACATCCGGCGCACCGCGGTGAGGAACGCGGCCGCGTCCTGTAGGTGCGGCCGCAACTCCTTCATCACGGGGAAGCAGGCAGTCAGGTCGGCGTCGGTGCTGGCAATCTGAACGGTCATGGCGGGCTCGGTGGCAGGGTGGGGGATGGGCGGCGCAGGTCGCCGGTGCCCATGATGGCACCGCCGACGATCAGGGCACAGGCGAGCGCCACGGGCAAGGTCAGCGCGCCCTGGCCGAAGACGATGAGCAGCAGCGACGACAGCAGCGGCGTGGCATAGGCGAGCGTGCCCAGCGCCCGCACATCGCCGCGCTTCACGCCACGGTCCCAGCAGAAGAAGGCAAGTCCCGCCGGTCCCAGCCCCAGAGCGGCGATGACGGCCCATTCCACCGCATCGGCCGGCATCACGAAACTCTCGGTCAGCGCGTGCACGGCCCAGGACAGGAGTGCGGTGGCGGCGCAGAAGGCGCCGATGGCGTCGGTCGGCACGGCGGCGAAGCGCCGGCTCAGCACGGAATAGGCGGCCCAGGTGAAGGCGGCGACGAAGGCCGCGGCATAGCCCAGCGCATGGACGCTCTCGAAACCCACATCGCCGCGCCCCGCCACCAGCACCACCGTTCCGGCAAGGCCCAGTGCCGCGCCCGTGAGGTGAAACCAGCGCAGCCGCTCGCCCGGCAGCAGCCCGGCGAAGAGAACGATCAGCAGCGGCCACAGGTAGTTGATCAGGCTCGCCTCCAGCGGCGGCGCCAGCTTGAGGGCGAGGAAGTAGAGCGCGTGATAGCCGAACAACCCGCCAAGTCCGAGCGCCCACACGCGCACAGGCAGCCGGAAATGCCGCAGCACGCCATCGCCGCGCAGCAGCCACATCACCATGGCCGCGACGGCCGCGACGGTGAAGGTCATCGCCATCAGCTGCAGCGCGGGAACGGTCGTCACCGTGGTCAGCACGGCAAGCGTCGCCCACAGCAGGATGGCGACGGCACCGACCAGCGTGGCGCGCAGGCGAGGGGAAGGCGCGACCATCACGCCAGGCTGAAACCCTCTCCCCTTGCGGGAGAGGGTGCGAACGCAGGGAGTGGGTGAGGGGTTGCCGCGCGGCCCGCGCGGCTTCTTGAAGATGGCGCGCTGCGCGCGCGGCCCCTCACCCCAACCCTCTCCCGCAAGGGGAGAGGGAGCTTCTTCTGGCAAGGCTTCACAGCCGCAGGCCGAAGCGCGGGCCGATCCAGATCATGGCGAGGTAGAGCAGCATGGTCAGCGCGCAGCCTGCCGCCAGCGCCGGCCAGAAGGGGATGCCGCGCTTCAGCAGCGCCGGGATCAGCAGGAACATCGGCAGCGAGGGCAGCACGAACCAGAAGGTGGCGGTGGCATGGTCGGCGAGCCGCGCCGGTTCCGCCGTGTCGCGCCACAGCCAGCTCATGCCGAGCACCGACACCAGCGGCAGCGAGGCGATCAACCCGCCGAGGCCGGGAAAGCGCTTCGACACCTCCGACACGGCGGCGCTCAGCACGCCGGAGATCAGGGCCTTCAGGATCAGGTAGGTCATGGCCCCACTCTAGGTTCCCCTTCCCCACAAGGGGAGAGGGGAAGGGGCCCCGCATCTGAGCGTCAGCGGCAACCGTCACGCTTCCGTCACAGGCATCCTGTTGTAGTGTCCGCCGATGTCTCGGTCCGCCGCATCTCCCACCTTCGCCGAGGCTGCCCGCCTGTGGCTGCGCATCGGCCTCATCGGCTTTGGCGGGCCGGCCGGGCAGATCGCGCTGATGCACCGCCTGCTGGTGGAGGAACGCCGCTGGATCGGCGAGGCGCGATTCCTGAACGCGCTCAACTATTGCATGCTGCTGCCGGGGCCCGAGGCGCAGCAACTCGCCATCTATATCGGCTGGGCGCTGCATGGCATCCGCGGCGGCGTGGTGGCTGGCACACTCTTCGTGCTGCCCGGCGCGCTGATCGTGCTCGTGCTGTCGGCCGTCTATGCGCTCTATGGCGGCGTGCCGCTGGTGGCGGCGCTTTTCTATGGCATCAAGGCCGCCGTGCTCGCCGTGGTGGTGGAAGCCGTCATCCGCATCGGCAAGCGGGCCTTGCGCAATGGCTGGATGCTCGCCATCGCGGCGGGCGCCTTCGTCGCGCTCTTCGCCTTCGCCGTGCCCTTCCCCGTCGTCGTGCTCGCCGCTGCGCTGATCGGCCTGGTCGGCGGCCGGGTGTCGCCTGACCGCTTCGCCACTGCTCAGCATGGCGGTGACGGGACGGATGGTGCCGTCGACCGCGCGCTCACGGCGCGCGATGCGCAGGCCCGGGGCTGGCGCCGCCCCGCCACGGTCATTGCCGCCTGCCTTGTGCTCTGGCTTTCGCCCACGGTGCTGCTCGCCGCCGCGCTGGGCTGGGACGCGACCTTCACCCGTATCGCGACCTTCTTCAGCCAGATGGGCGTCATCACCTTCGGCGGCGCCTATGCCGCGCTCGCCTATGTCGCGCAAGCCGCAGTGGAAACCCATGGCTGGCTGGCGCCGGGCGAGATGCTCGACGGGCTCGGCCTTGCCGAAACCACGCCGGGGCCGCTTATCCTCGTGCTGCAATTCGTCGGCTTCCTGGCCGCCTTCCGTGGCCCAGGGGCGCTCGATCCGCTGCTCGCCGGCGTGCTCGGCGCCGCGCTGACCACCTGGGTCACCTTCCTGCCCAGCTTCCTCTTCGTGCTGGCGGGCGCGCCCTTTGTCGAACGGCTGTCGCGTATCCGCCTGCTCAGCGCCGCGCTGTCGGCGATCACCGCG
The DNA here is from genome assembly GCA_964201105.1 of Alphaproteobacteria bacterium. Classification (GTDB taxonomy): domain Bacteria; phylum Pseudomonadota; class Alphaproteobacteria; order SHVP01; family SHVP01; genus CANJEJ01. The sequence goes on from CAXNFA010000050.1 coordinate 4,542, forward strand.
GCGGTCGTTGGCGTGATCCTCAACCTCGCGATCTGGTTTGCGCTGCATGTGCTGTTCGCGCGGGTGGACGAGGTGGCGGCAGGGCCACTGCGCCTGCACCGCCCGGATGTCACGACTCTTGATCCCTTCGCGCTGGCCCTGTCGCTCGCCGCCTTCGTGGCACTGCTGCGCTTCAAGATCGGCCTCATGCCCACGCTCGCCACCGCGGCGCTGCTCGGCATGGTGTGGAAGCTGCTCTAGATCGTCTTCTCCATGAACCAGGCCGGTGGGGTCCAGGTCTTGTCGATCTGCGCATTGCCCCAGCGGCAGATCGCCTGCAGCACCGGCAGCAGCGCCTCGCCCCGCGGGGTCAGCGCATAGCGGTGACGCGGCGGCTGCGTCTGGTAGGGCGTCCGCGTCACGATCCCCGCCTGTTCCAGCGCCTTCAGGCGGCTGGCCAGGATGTTGGTGGAGATTCCTTCCGGCGATGCCAGAAATTGCGAGAATTGCGACTTGCCGGTCAGCAGGTCGCGGATGATGACCAGCGTCCACTTGTCCCCGACGATGTCGAGCGTGCTGGCGATGGGGCAGCCGGATCGCTCCGGCAGCAGGCGGGGCGGGGGGGCGGAATCCGCCGGGATACGGGTGGGCATGGCCCAGACTCGCGCGAGCATCTTGCAAAATGCAAGTAACAAGCTAGACTGCCGTCACTTGCAAAACACAAGTAACAAGAGGCCAAGATGAACACCCCATTCGAAGGCGGCTGCGCCTGCGGCGCCGTGCGCTACACGGTCAGTGCGGCGCCCATCATGAGTGGTCATTGCCAGTGCCGTGACTGCCAGCGCGCCAGCGGCACCGGCCATTCCTCGCATGTGATGGTGCCCCTGGATGCGGTGGCGGTGCGGGGCGATGTGCGCTTCTGGGAATCGCGGGCCGACAGCGGCAACCTGATCGGGCGTGGCTTTTGCCCCCATTGCGGCACACCGCTCTTCTCGCGCAATGCGGCCATGCCGCTGGCCTTCTTCCTCCGGCCAGCCAGCCTGGACAATCCGGCCCAGTTCACCCCGCAAATGGTCGTCTACACCGCCCGCGGCCATGCCTGGGACACGCTCGACCCCGCGCTTCCGCGCTTCGATCTCATGCCGCAGATGCAGGCCTAGGCCGCCCCCTGCATGGCCTATAGCGAAGATCTTGCCGGCCGCATCCGCGCCGCGCTTGCGCACCGCAACGACGTGTCGGAGCGCCAGATGTTTGGCGGGCTCTGCTTCATGGTGGCGGGCCACATGGCCTGCGGCGTGCTGGGCGATGTCCTGATGCTGCGGCTGGGCGATGGCGCCGCCGCGGCATTGCAGCAGCCGCACACGCGGGTGATGGACTTCACCGGCCGGCCCAGCGCCAACATGATCTACGTCGATCCGCCGGGCCTGAAGACCGCCGCCGCCCTGCGCGGCTGGATCAAACAGGCCGTAGCCTTCGTCGACAGTCAGCCGCCGAAAGCGGACAAACCCGCCGGGAAGCGTTCCTTGGTCTGAGGCGTAGTGGGCGTTGGGCTGACGCTCCGCCTACATCACGCGCTTGATCTCGGCATAGTCGCCGTCGGTGCGCAGGGTCACGGTGACATCGGCCTTGCCGCGGTTGCGCCAGAACCAGCCATGGCTGCCGTCGAAGGCAGCGGAAACGACGCCTTCGTCCTTGGCCGTGCCGCGGCCCTTCTTGTAGCTGGTCTCCTTGCCGCCGCCATCGCCATGAAGGTCGTAGTTGACGTCGCCGGTGGCGCTCCAGCTGTAGTTCGCGCTGGCGCCCTTCTTCATGCGCAGCTTCACCTCGGCGCCTTGCCCCGGTTTCAGCGTCACGGACATTTCGTCCTTGCGCGGCTGGGCGGCGGCGGGCTGGGCTGCGGGCGACTGTGCGGCGGCCGGACTGATCAACAGGCGGCCGATGAAGCCGGATCGCTGGTCCGGCCACGCCCCGGGCTTGCTCAACTGGTCGATCATGCGGTCTTGCTCGGCCTCGCGCGCGAGCTGTTGCTTGATCGTGCCCATCTCCGCCAGACCAAGCGCCCGGCCAATCCGGGTCGGGTCGATGCCATATTCGGCCGGCAACACCACGGTCAGCAGGATGACCACGGCGGCAACGAAGGCCAGCACGGTGGAGCGGATCAACTGGCGTGACGTGGGCAGTTCGGCGCGGCTGGGAGGGTTGGTGTTGTACATCGCAGCAATCCTCAGGGTGCAGGAAACAAAAGGTAGCCGGTGAGCTGGAAGCCGATCAGGACAAAGCCCGCCGTCATGAGAACGACATTCGCCCCATAGGCGTGGCGCACGAAGCTGTCCGTCCGCCGCCAGTAGCCCATGGCGATCAGAATGGCGCCCAGCGCCAGCAACTGGCCGATTTCGACGCCCACGTTGAAGGCAATCAGGTTGGTCAGCAGCCCGTCTGGCGATATCTCGTATTCGATGATCTTCGTCGCAAGGCCGAAGCCATGAAAAAAGCCGAAGACCAGGGTGGCAACCTTGGTGTTGGGCTGCACGCCGAACCAGCGCCGGAAGGCGCCAAGATTGTCGAGCGCCTTGTAGACCACCGAGAAGCCGATGATCGCGTCGATGATGTAGCTGTTGATGCCCGTGTTGAAATAGACGCCGAGCAGCATCGTGGTGGAGTGGCCCAGCGCGAACAGGCTGACATAGGCCGCGATATCCTTCATCCGGTACAGGAAGAAGATCACGCCCAGCAGGAACAGGATGTGGTCGTAGCCCGTCACCATGTGCTTCGCGCCCAGGTAGACGAAGGGCATGATGTGCACGCCAGTGATCTCGAGGATGTAGCCCTTGTCGCCTTCGGCGACGGCATGGGCGAAGGCCGATGTGGTCCATGCCAGCAGCAGGATGGCGATGGCGGTTACGCCCGGAGTGTTGACTCGATTCCAGCGCAAGGCGATCATCCGGCCTGTTGGTCTATACTCCCCGGGGGGATAGCATAGGGTCCATGAGCGAGCAACATTTCCACCAGAGCCATCCCGCCATCGTGAAGCGGCTGAAGCGCGCTGAAGGACATTTGCGCGGCATCGCCAACATGCTGGAAGGGGGGCGGTCCTGCCTCGACATCGCGCAACAGCTTCACG
>CAXNFA010000051.1:0-7621 GCA_964201105.1 Alphaproteobacteria bacterium
AACCCGGCCAATGGCCGGGTTTTCCGTGAAGCAAGCAGCGCGGACTTAGAACGTGCTGCGCGACTTCGTGACCTCGAGCTTGCTGACCAGCGCCTTGTCGTCATAGACGACGCTGAGAATCTCGGTCTCGACGAACTTGCGCGAATAGCTGGTGAAGCTGTGCATGAACACCTGGCTGGTCGTGCCATCGGAGTTCGATGTGTTGGTCATCGCGTTGCCCAGCGTCTGCGCCAGGCGATCGCGCGGTGTGCCGATCGGGAACATGGCCTTGATCGAATTGGCATCGACGGAACCCAGGAGCTGCGGCCCTTCATGCTTGTCAGCCAATGCGCCGCCCGGCGCATAGAGGTTGGCTTCGCTGTAGTAAGAGGGCACGCACGCACCCAACAACAACCCTGACGACAGCAGGGCAACACCAAAAAACTTATTCATACAGGCCATTTATCTCCTAGCGGCGTCCGGTCTGGACGCGCGAGTAGATAGGGCAACGACCAGCGGCGAACAAGCGCGCCTCCCTCGACCTGCCCGCCTGTTGCACGCTTCCGCTGCGGCAGGCAGGCGGCCTCGCCAATGGACTCAGGCAGCCCGGCGGTCGGTGGTCTGCGCCAACCGCGCATGCTGGCACAGGCTGGCGAGCGGGCAGGCCCCGCAGCGCGTGACGGTGGCCGTGCACAATTGCTGGCCCAGCATCTTCATCAGCCAGTGCAGCTCATACAGGTCATCGCCCTCCCAGTCGTTGGGCAGGATGTTCATGTAGGATTCGAAGGCGCGCTCGAAGCTGGAGTTTTCCGGTGTCAGGCCCAGCCGCTCGCCGACGCGGATCAGGTGCGTGTCGACCGCCAGCGCCCGCTTGCGCAGGCGGCTGAAGTTGAGCGTGGTAGCGGCAATCTTCGCGCCGACGCCGGGCAGGGCATCAAGCCAGGCAAGCGCCGCGTTGAGCGACCAGCCTTCCAGGAAGTCAAGATTGTAGTGGCCGGAACGGGCGCGGATGCTGCGCAACGCCTGCGGGATGAACAGCGCCTTGGTCTCGGCATGGGTCACGGGCTTGATCAGCGCCTCGATCTCGGCTGGCGTGGCCTCCGCCATCTCGGCCCAGCCGGCGAAGCGGATGCGCAGCCGGGCATAGGCCGCCGCGGCCACGTCGTCGGTCGTCCGGCTGCTGACCATGGCCAGGATCAGAACCTGAAGAGGGTCGGCCGATGGGGCATCGCGTTGCGGCCCATAGCGGTCCAGCAGTCGGTTGCGCACCTTCGCCAGATACGGCTCGAAGCTCAAATTCATCTCTTCTGCGTTCATGACACCCTCTCCAGAATGCAAAAGAACAAATAGAGAACATTTGAGGGGTGGTCAAGCGGAAAGCGGCAGCGGGCAAGCTGCCCACCGCCGATTTCTACAGAAATCCGAGAAATTACCTGGGCTTGCGGGCGGACAGGAAATACCAGCGCGGCGTGATGGGCGTGTCCTCGAACGTGCCGAGATTCTTCATCGGCGACCATCGCTCCAGCACGTCGCCCGGCTTGAACCCGGCCTTGGCCAGGATCGACTGGATGTCCGCCTCGCGCATCTGCGCCCAGCAGGGTTCATTGTTGTTGTAGGTGTCCCAGTCGGCGTCGAAGGCGTCATAGGGTGTCATGCCGTGGAACAGCGGCACGTCCATGTGCAGCATCACGCCGCCCGGCGCGAGCAGGCGGAAGCTTTCCTGCATGATCGCCGACAGCGCCTTGCGTGATACCTCGTGCAGCAGGATGTGGGAGACCACGAGGTCGAAGCTGCCGGCTGGATAGGAGGTGGCTTCCGCATTCTCCTGCGCGAAATGCACCGCCTTGCCCAGGCCCTCGGCGCGGGCATGGGCATAGCGCAGCACGGGTGCGCCCACATCGATGGCGTGGATCTCGGCCTGCGGATAGGCGTCGCAATAGGGCAGGGTGGAATGGCCCACCGTGCAGCCGAGGTCGAGCACGCGGCGCGGTTTCAGTCCTGGGTAATACTGGTCCAGGAAACGCAACGCGGCGCGGCCCTTCTCGTCGTTCAGGTTGCCCAGCCCGCTCATCGTGTACCAGTAGACGCCGAAGTCGTAGTAGCCGCCGGCCGCCAGGTCGTCGTCTCGCAGGTCGGTGACATAGCCGCCCGGCATGCAATGGATGTCGACATCGGCGATGTAGCGCGGCGCGGTGAAGCCCTTGTCCGCGAGGCGCAGACTGCCGCGCTTCTTCGTCTGGGCGTCGGCCTTGCCGATCATGGCCGGCAATTCGCGCAAGACGGTGTCGCCGACGGAGTCCCACAGCAGTTCCTGGCTGGTGCGCTGGAGCGAACCCCACATCTGATAGCCGGCATCGGCCAGCATGCCGCGGCGCACATCGTGGCGGGTGATCGCCTTCGGTGCCGCCTTGGCCAGCTGCGGTGCCACGCGGCGGTCGAAAATCGCCCTGTTGTTCGGGCGCACGTTGTTGGCAAGATGCACCTTGAACATCTGGACGAATTCGCAGCGCGCGAGCTCGTCATGTTCGGCCTTGGGCATCAGGGCGTGCGGGAAGGGGGCAGTCATGGCTTCGGTCTCCGCGATGAAATCGCAATGGGCCTGATGTTGCAGCTTTTGCGGCACGGCGACAATGGAGCAGGTGGGCGATGTCATCACTTTCTGTGGCGGAAGTTTTGCTGGGGCGTTTCAAGGCGCTCGGCGTCGATTATTTCTTCAACAACCCTGGTACCGACTTCGCGCCGATCGTCGAGGCTTATGCGCGTGGTGCCGTGGCGCTGCCCACCCCGCTGGTCGCCTCGCATGAAAACCTCGCCATGGGCCTCGCGCATGGCTACGCCATGGTGGCGGGCCGCGCCCAGGCGGTGATGACGCATGTGAATGTCGGCACCGCCAACGCGCTCGCTGGGATCATCAACGCCTTTTCCAGCCAGGTGCCGGTGATGGTCTGCGCCGGCCGCACACCGCTGTTCGAGGAAGGGCCGGCCGGCGCCCGCTCCCTCGGGATTCACTGGGCGCAGGAGATGCGGGACCAGGGCGCGCTGGTGCGCGAATTCACCAAATGGGACTACGAATTGCGGGACGGCCACGAGATGCTGGAGGTGATCGACCGCGCCTTCGCCGTGATGAATGGCGCGCCCGCCGGCCCCGTCTATTTCAGCCTGCCGCGCGAGGTGCTGGCGCGCGAGGTGACCGGCGTGGATATCGACCGCCCTTTGCGCCTGCAGCCCGCCGCGCCCGGCGCGGGCAGTGCTGCGTCGCTGGAACGCCTCGCCGGCTGGCTGCACCGGGCGCGGCAGCCGATTGCCATCGTCTCGTCCTCCGGCCGCACGGCGGCGGGCGTCGATGCGCTGGGCCGCTTCGCCGCCGCCTGGGGCGTGCCGGTGGTGGAATATCGCGCCCGCTATGTGAACCTGCCGACGAGCCACCCCTGGCATGCCGGCGTGGAAACCGGCGACCTGTTGAACAGCGCCGACCTGATTCTCGTCATCGATCATGACGTGCCGTGGATTCCGGCCGCGGCCAAGCCGCCCGCCACTACGCGCATCGTGCAGATCGCCGCCGACCCGCTTTATTCGTCCTATCCGACGCGCAGCTTTGCCAGCGACCTTGCCATCGCCGGCGACACGGCGGCGATCCTCGATGCGCTCGCGGCGCTGGGCAAGGATGTGCGGCCGGCCCTGCGGGACGAACGCGCCAGGGTCGTCGCCGCCCGCCGTGCCGCGCGACCGGGCCTGCCGAAAGAGCCACCCGCCCGGCTGACTTCGCCCTGGGCCAGCCATTGCATCGGACAGGCGAAGAAGGATGACACCATCGTCGTCAATGAATACCCGCTGATCGGCCAGGCGATGGCCTTCGAGCAGCCGCTGACCCTGTTCGGCAGCACGCCGGCCGGTGCGCTCGGCTGGGGCCTGCCCGCGGCGCTGGGCGCGAAGCTTGCCAGGCCGGACGCCGACGTTATCGCCTGCCTTGGCGAAGGCAGCTATCTCTTCGCCAACCCCATCGCCTGCCACCAGGCCGCCAGGGCTTATGGCATCCCCATCCTCACCATTATCTTCAACAATGCCGAATACGCCGCCGTGCGCCGCGCCACCCAGGCGATGTATCCCGATGGCGCGGCCGTGAAGATGAACGTGATGCCGCTGACGCAACTCGATGGCCTGCCGCCCTTCCATGAGGTGGTGAAGCTGTTTGGCGGCTTTGGCGAGGAAGTCTCGGATCCCGCCGCCCTGCCTGGCGCGCTGCAACGCGCGCTCGCGGCAACGCGCAATGGCCAGCAGGCGCTGCTGAATTTGAAGATCGCCTGATACGCTAGTGAAAATCGCGGCTGTGCTGCAGCCGCAGGTTTTCCAGTGGCAGAAAACCGGCGGAATCCGGGTCTTCCATCGTGCGCAGCTCGGGCAGGCGGTCGGTCAGGTCGTGGAATTTCTCGGCAAGGATGTGAATCACCTTGCCGCTCGCGTCATCGACCTGGAAACGACCGGTGACGGCCATGAAGCGCGACGTCATCACGAGGCGCCGGTTGGCCTGGAACACCTTGCGCCAGATGATGATGTTGGCGATGCCGGTCTCGTCTTCCAGCGTCACGAAGATCACGCCCTTGGCGGTGCCGGGCTGTTGGCGCATCAGCACAAGGCCGCTCACCGTCAGGCGCTTGTTGTTGCGATGCGTGCCGTCATGCAGCTGGGCGTTTGGAATCGCGCCCAGGGCCGTCAGGTCGGGGCGGAAGAAGCGGCAGGGATGGTCCTTCAGCGACAGGCTGGTGAAGACGTAATCCTCCGCCACTTCCTCCGGCTTGCCCATCGGGTTGAGCGCGACCTTCGGTTCCAGGAACAGGTCGTCGCGCTGGTTCAGGAACAGCGGCAGGCCGTTGAGGTTTTGATCGAGTGTCTTGCCGGGGGCCTCCTTGACCACGCGCCGTACTGCCCACAGCGCTTCCCGGCGCGACAGGTTGAGTGACTGGAAGGCATCGGCTTCGGCCAGCCGCTGCAGCATGTGGCGGTTGAGCCCGGGGATGCGCTGCAACGATTCCACGCTGCCATAGCCGTTGCCGCGCGCCGCCATCAGCTTCTCTGCATCGGCCTTCTTCAACCCTTTCACCAGCCGCAGACCAAGGCGCACGGCGTTCTGGTGCTTGCCGCCGCGCGCCGGCTCCAGCGTGCAGTCCCAGTCGCTTTCGTTGATGTCGGGATGGCGAATTTCGACACCATGTTCCTTCGCATCGCGCACCAGCTGCGCCGGCTGGTAGAAGCCCATCGGCTGGCTGTTCAGGATCGCCGCGCAGAAGACTTCCGGATAGTGATGCTTGATCCAGGCCGACACATAGACGAGCAGCGCAAAGCTCGCCGCGTGGCTCTCGGGAAAGCCATATTCGCCGAAACCCTCGATCTGGCTGAAGCAGCGCTCGGCGAAGGCGCGGGGGCAGCCTCTTTCCACCATCCCTTCGATGAACTTGTCCTTGTAGAGATGGATGGTGCCGTTGTGGCGGAAGGTCGCCATGGCACGCCGCAGGCCGTCGGCCTCGTCGCCGGTAAATCCGGCGCCCACAATGGCAATCTGCATGGCCTGTTCCTGAAACAGGGGAACGCCGAGCGTCTTGGCCAAGATGCCTTCCAATTCCGGCATCGGATATTCGACCTTTTCAATCCCGTCGCGTCGTCGCAGATAGGGATGCACCATGTCACCCTGAATGGGGCCGGGCCGGACGATCGCCACCTCGATGACAAGGTCGTAATGCCTTTTGGGCTTGAGGCGCGGCAACATCGACATCTGCGCCCGGCTTTCGACTTGGAAGACGCCGACGGTGTCGGCGTCGGAGATCATCTCGTAGACGTTCGGATCGTCCGCGGGTACAGCAGCGATGCTGTTGAGGCGCGGTTTTCCTGGTGAACCGTAGCCATACTTCTCGTTGAGAAAATGAAAACCTCTTTGAATGCAGGTCAGCATCCCGAGGGCCAGCACATCGACCTTCATCATGCCAAGTGCATCGATATCGTCCTTGTCCCATTCGATGAAAGTGCGGTCGTCCATGGCGGCATTGCCGATGGGTACTGATTCATCCAGGCGGTTTCGCGTCAGCACAAAACCGCCGACATGCTGGGACAGGTGGCGCGGAAACCCCATGAGTTGCTGGGCCATGGCGAGGGTCTGGCCCAGTTGGGGGTTGGCCGGATCGAGACCAGCTTGCGCCACCTGATCGTCGTCGATCTCCTTGCCCCAGCTGCCCCACACCGTATCGGCCAGCGCTTCCGTCATGTCTTCGGTCAGGCCCAGGGCCTTGCCGACATCGCGTACGGCACTGCGCGGGCGATAGTGAATGACCGTTGCGCAGATGGCGGCGCGTTCACGGCCGTAACGGTTGTAGAGATACTGGATAACTTCTTCGCGCCGCTCATGTTCGAAGTCGACGTCGATGTCGGGCGGTTCGCTGCGCGCGGTCGAGATGAATCGGGCGAAGAGCAGCTTCAGGTCGACCGGATCGATCGATGTGATCTGCAACAGATAGCAGACGATACTGTTGGCAGAGGACCCGCGACCCTGGCACAGAATTCCGATGCTGCGGGCGTAGTGCACGATATCGTGGACGGTCAGGAAATAGCGGGCGAAGTCACGCTCTTCAATAATGCGCAATTCCGTTTGAACGACCGCTTCTACATCTGCGGGAACGCCCTTTGGGTAGCGGACCTTCTTTCCGGCCTCGACCAGATCGATCAGGTGTTGCTGTGGCGTCTTGCCTTCAGGTATCGGCTCGTCCGGATATTCGTATTTCAGTTCATCCAGCGAGAATCTGCAGGCGTTTGCGATCTCTGCTGTGCGTGACACCGCGTCGGGATAATCCCGGAACAGCTGCCGCATCTCGTCAGCGGATTTCAGGTGGCGTTCGGCGTTGGATTCCAGGCGGAGGCCAGCCTCCGCAATGCTGCATTTCTCGCGGATGCAGGTGAGCACGTCCTGCAGCGGGCGTTGCGTCGGCGTGTGGTAGAGCGCGTCTGCCGTGGCCACCATGGGCGTGCCGCAGCGCTGCGCCAGTTCGGCGAGTTCACCCAGCCGGCGCCGGTCATGGCCGCGATGGTCGTGGCGTGCGCCCAGATAGGTGCGGCCGGGCGCGGCTTCCGCCAGCGTCTGCAGGAAGGCGGTGAAGCCGCGCCAGTCGCCCTCGGGCATCGCGATGAAGATCTGGCCTTCGGCGGCGGCGACGATCTCGGCGAGATCGATGTGACATTCGCCCTTCAGCGCGCGCCGGTTCCCCGTGCTCAGCAGGCGGCAGAGTCGGCCATAGGCGGCGCGGTCAGTGGGATAGCAGAGCGTCTCCCGGCCATCCATGGTGACCAGGCGCACCCCGACCAGGAAGCGCACCGGGTGGCGTGCGTCCTTGGCCGCCACATGCGCGCGCACGATGCCCGAGAAGGTATTGCGGTCGGCGATGCCGATGGCGTCGAGGCCCAGGTTGTGCGCTTCGCACACCATGTCGCCAGGATGCGATGCGCCGCGCAGGAAGGAGAAGTTGGTGGTGACGCCGAGCTCGGCGTAGCCGTCAGGACAGCAGGCCATGGACATACCAGCGTGGCGAATCGGCGTGATGGGCATAAAGCCCGTCGCGATAGAGCCAGAAGCGGCGGCCGGCATCGTCCTCCACCGCGTAAT
>CAXNFA010000052.1:0-7591 GCA_964201105.1 Alphaproteobacteria bacterium
GGACCAGGACCAACGCCGCCCACGGCACATAGGCCGCGATCCTGCTGCGCCGCTTGGGCGCGGCGCGGCCCCGCTGCGGCGGACGGCGGCGCGGACGGCGCGCAGGTGCCAGCAAATCGTCGAAATTGTCGTCTTCCGGTGCCTCGGCACCGCCGGCGCGCTGCGGGCGTTCGAGCCATTGATGGCTGCACTTCACGCAACGCAAATAACGACCGTTCGGCACAAGTGCGTCCGGGTCGAGCTGGTATCGGGTCGCGCAATTCGGGCAGGTGACAATCATGCCCTAGGCCATTGATTCTTAAACGGAATCCTTATAGGGCTTTGGTTGCCCAAGCGCAAGCGCGGCGTCCAGCTGGCGCAAGCGGGCAAATGCATGCGATTCTGCCGGGGCAGCGCAACGGGGAACGGAACGACGTGGTTCGCTTCGAAAATGTCGGTGTGCGCTATGGCTCGGGCCCCGAGATCCTGCGCGACATTTCCTTCGAGCTGGAAGGCGGTTCCTTCCATTTCCTGACCGGCCCCAGTGGCGCGGGCAAGACCTCGTTGCTCAAGCTGATGTATCTGGCCCAACGCCCGACCCGCGGCCTGGTGCGTCTGTTTGGGCGCGACGTGACCGTGCTGAAGCGGCCCGAGCTGCCGCCGCTGCGCCGCCGGATCGGCGTCGTCTTCCAGGACTTCCGGCTGATTAACCATTTGACGGCATTGGAGAATGTTGCCCTGCCGCTGCGGATTGCCGGGGCCCGGAAGGAACAGATCGAAGCCCATGTAACCGAGCTTTTATCCTGGGTCGGGCTGTCTGGCCAGGTGAATGCCAAGCCGCCCACCCTATCCGACGGGGAAAAGCAGCGCGTCGCCATCGCCCGGGCCGTGATCGGGCGGCCCAGCCTGTTGCTCGCCGACGAACCCACCGGCAACATCGACCTCGACCAGGGCCTGCGCATCCTTCGGCTGTTCGAGGAGCTCAACAAGATCGGCACGACGGTGGTGATCGCCACCCACGACCGCTCGCTGGTATCCACCTTCCGCCGGCCCGAACTGAGGCTGCAGGACGGCGACCTGACCCTCAACCGCCCCGCGCCGGCCGGCGGTGACCGCCTGCGCCGCGCCGACCCCTTGGCGGGGGCCTGATGTTCCACCGTTCGGAGCTTCAGCTGAACCGCGACTCGGCGCGCCGTTTCATCCCCTTCATGGTGGCGGCCATGGTCTACCTCGCCACCCTGGCGCTGGCCGGGGCCGTGATGGTCGGCAGCACGGTCGACCGCTGGAGCGAGGGGCTGCGCGGCACGCTGACGGTTCAGCTGCCCGGCGGGCGCGGCGACTCATCCATCGCCGAAACAGCGGCGCGCACCGATACTGCCGTCAGCCTGCTGTTGGAAACGCCGGGCATCGCGACCGCCCAGCCAGTGCCGGCGAGCGACCTGGAGACACTGCTTGAACCCTGGCTCGGCAAGGGCAACCTGCCGGCAGACCTGCCAATTCCCGTGCTGATCGACGTGACGCTGGAGTCGGGTGTGCGGATCGATCTGGTCGCCCTGCAGCGCAGCCTGTCTGGCGCGGTGCCAGGCGCTCGCGTCAGCGACAACGGGGTTTACCTCGAACGACTGGTGCGCCTCGCCCGCTCGGTCCAGCTGGTCGCCGGCGTGGTCATGCTGCTGGTTGCGCTGGCTGCCGTGGCCATCATCGTCTTCGCCACGCGCGCCGGGCTTTCGATGCATCGCGAGACGATCGAGCTTTTGCACCTGATCGGCGCGCGCGACGCCTATATCGCCCGGCAATTCGTGACGAATGCCCTGTGGCACGGCCTTCTGGGCGGGTTGATCGGCGTGCTGCTGGCGGCTGCGACCGTCGCGGCGCTGGGCGTCATCGCCGGCGAGGTGGCCTTGCCGATAGGCGGCATGCAGTTGCCCGAGCAGATTTCCCTTTCGCTGGCGCTGTGGCTGGTCGGCGGCCTGTTCATCCCGGCGGTGGCCGGGGTGGTCGCCATGGCGACGGCGCGCCTCACTGTCATGCGCACGTTGCGCCAGGTGCTGTAGAAGATCGTCATGCTTGTGCTGATCGACCGCGATGGCGTCCTGAACCGCGACCGCAGCGACTTGGTGAAGTCGCCTGAAGAACTCGACATCCTGCCGGGTGCGCCCGAAGCGGTGGCGGCGCTGACCCGCGCCGGCCATGCCACCGCCCTCGTCACCAACCAGTCGGTGGTGGGGCGCGGGCTGATCGACCTGGCCATGCTCGAGCGGATTCACGACAAGCTGCAAGCCGCCGTGGCCGCGGCGGGCGGACGAATCGACAGGATCTACGTTTGCGCCGATCCGCCCTGGGCGGCGGGACCGCGGCGCAAACCGGCGCCCGGCATGCTCATCGAGGCGATGTCGGATTTCCGAGCGTCACCCGCGGATACCGTGATGATCGGCGATGCGAAGCGCGACCTGGAGGCCGCCGCGCGAGCCGGCGTGCGCCGCCTGCTGGTGCTGACCGGCAAGGGGGCGGCAACGCGAGACGAAGGCTGGCCAACATCGGTCGACCCGGTCGAGATCCATGCCGACCTGGCAGCCGCGGCGCGCGCCCTGACGGGAAAGGCCGCCGCGTGAGATTGCTGCGCCTTCTGCACCGCCTGATCCTGCTGGTCCTGGCGGTCGCCTTTTTCTGGTTCGGCGGCTTCCTGTGGTTCCTGACCACGATCAATTCGATGCAGCCGGACGAGACGATCAAGACGGATGCCATCGTCGTGCTGACCGGCGGCCCCGCGCGCATTGCCACCGGTGTCGACCTGCTTGAGCGCGAACTGGGCCAGAAGCTGTTCATCACCGGCCTGTATGAAGGCTCGTCCGAGCTGACCCAGCAGCGCCTGCGCCAGCTGTCCTCGCGCTTCGAATGCTGCATCGTCCTCGAATATGAAGCCCCGGACACCGTGGGCAACGCCGCCGTCACCGCCGAGTGGATGCGCAAGGAAGGCTTTCATTCGCTGCGCGCCGTCACCTCCACCTTCCACATGCCGCGCGGCATGATCGAGCTCCGCCGATTCATGCCGGAGATGGAGATCGTGCCGCACCCGGTCTTCACCTCGTCGCTGTGGGAAAACCCGTGGAGCGACACCACCGGCCTGAAGACGGCGGCGCTGGAATTCACCAAATTCGTCGTCGCCGCGCTGCGCGCCTGGGTCGCCTGAGCAACGTGCTCGTCCTTCGTTCCCTTCTCTTCCACATCGCCTTCTGGCTCTGGTCCGCCATCATCAACATCGCCTGGCTGCCGTCGCTGCTGATGTCGCCGCTGGCGACCGTGCGCGGGCAGACCTACTGGGCAATGGGCGTGATGTGGCTGCTGCGGGTGATCGCGGGCACGCGTATCGACATTCGCGGACGGGAGCGTATTCCGCCGGGCGCGGTCCTGATGGCGGCAAAGCACCAGTCCGCCTGGGACACGATCATCTTCCACATCATCACGCATGACCCCGCCGTGGTGATGAAGCGCGAGTTGCTGAACATCCCGATCTATGGCTGGTATTGCCGCCATTCCCGCATGATCCCGGTCGACCGCGAGGCCGGTTCGAAAGCGCTGCGCGGCATGGTGGAAGCGGCGCAGGCGGCCAAGGCAGGGGCGCGGCCCATCATCATCTTCCCCCAGGGCACGCGCGTGGCGCCGGGTGCAACCGCGCCATACCTGCCGGGCGTGGCCGCGCTCTACAACCAGCTCGAGATTCCCTGCGTGCCTATCGCGCTGAACTCCGGCCTGTTCTGGCCGCGGCGCGGCTTCCTGCGCCGGCCCGGCACCATCGTGCTTGAATTCCTCGACCCTATTCCCGCCGGGCTGCAGCGCCGCGCCTTCATGGCCGTGCTGGAAGAACGCGTTGAAGGGGGCACCGCCCGGCTGGTCGCCCAGGCCACCCGGGGCTGAGACGGGGATAAGCCTGGGGACGGGTTTGGGGATCGTTTTCGCCATCCCCATATGCCTGCCAAGGCCCCCTGTAGATTGCGGGTCAGATTCCAATTACCCATCTTTTTCAGGTGATTAGCCTGTGGATGATTTGGGATAAGATTGGAACACAATGGGAACATTTCTGTTCTACACTGGGCCCTCCTAAGCTCCACCCGCGCGTATCGAGGCTGCCATGACCACCATCGCCCCCATCTCCCAGCAGATCTGGGACATGAAATACCGGCTGAAGGCCCCCGACGGGTCGGTGGTGGATGCGACTCTGGAGGACACCTGGAAGCGGGTCGCCAAGGCGCTGGCCGCGCCCGAAAAAGACCCCGAGACATGGGAGAAGCGCTTCTACACGGCGCTGGAAGACTTCCGCTTCCTGCCGGCCGGCCGGATCATCGCCGGCGCCGGGACGGAGCGCCGCGTCACCCTGTTCAACTGCTTCGTCATGGGCAGCATCGGCGACGACATGGGCAGCATCTTCGCGCACCTGCGCGAAGCGGCGCTGACCATGCAGCAGGGCGGCGGCATCGGCTATGACTTCTCCACCCTGCGGCCCAAGGGCGCGCGGGTGAAGGGGGTGGGCGCGGATGCCTCCGGCCCCCTCACCTTCATGGATGTGTGGGACGCGATGTGTCGCACCATCATGTCGGCGGGCCACCGTCGCGGCGCCATGATGGCGACGATGCGCTGCGACCACCCGGACATCGAAGCCTTCATCGAGGCCAAGCGCGAACCCGGGCGGCTGCGCATGTTCAACCTGTCCGTGCTGGCCACCGATCCCTTCATGGCGGCGGTGAAGGACGACCTGCCCTGGGATCTCGTCTTCAAGGGCACGACCTATCGCACCGTGTCGGCCCGCGCGCTGTGGGACAAGATCATGCGCGCGACCTATGCCTATGCCGAGCCGGGCGTCATCTTCATCGACCGCATCAACAAGCTGAACCCGCTCGCCTATGTCGAGCAGATCGCCGCGACCAACCCCTGCGGCGAGCAGCCACTGCCGCCCTATGGCGCCTGCCTGCTCGGCTCGATCAACATGACACGGCTGGTGCGCGACCCCTTCACGCCCAGTGCAGTGCTGGACGAAACGGCGCTGACCGATCTCGTCTCCGTCGCCGTCCGCATGCTCGACAACGCAATCGACGCCTCGGGCTTCCCGCTCGACGAGCAGCGCAACGAAGCCAACGCCAAGCGCCGCGTCGGCCTGGGCGTGACCGGCCTCGCCGATGCGCTGATCATGTGCGGCTTGCGCTATGGCAGCGACGACGCCGTGGCGATGACGCGGCGCTGGATGCACAAGGTGCAGCGCGCCGCCTATCTCGCCTCCACCGAGCTGGCTGTGGAAAAGGGCGCCTTTCCGCTGTTTGACAAGGAGCAGTATCTGGCCACCCACGGCATCCGCAGCCTGGATGAGGACGTGCGTGCGGCGATTGCTTCGCGTGGCATCCGCAACGGCCTGCTGACCTCGGTCGCGCCGACGGGCACGATCTCGATCCTTGCCGACAATGTGTCGTCGGGCCTCGAACCCGTGTTCAGCTTTGCATATCACCGCAGCGTGCTGATGCCGGACGGCACGCGTCGCGAGGAAGAGGTGAGCGACTATGCCTTCCGCCTCTACCGCCGCATGTATGGCGAGACCACACCGCTGACCGCCGCCTTTGTCGATGCCCAGCAGCTGGCCCCCACCGATCATGTGAAGATGCAGGCCGCCGTGCAGGCCTATGTCGACAGCGCCGTGTCGAAGACGGTGAACTGCCCGGAGGACATTTCCTTCGAGGACTTCAAGTCGATCTACCTGCAGGCCTATGAGCTCGGCTGCAAGGGCATCACCACCTATCGCCCGAATGATGTGACGGGATCGGTGCTGTCGGTGAAGCCGACGGCCGAGAAGAAGGCCGACCAGCCCGAGCTGCCGCTCAACAAGCCCGCCGCGCGGCCCGCCGACATGTATGAGGCCGGCGGCGTCGTCTACATGACCCGGCCGCTCGACCGGCCCGGCGTGCTGCCGGGCAACACCTATAAGGTGCGCTGGCCGGAATCGGACCATGCCATGTACATCACGGTGAACGACGTTATCCAGGACGGCCGGCGCCGACCCTTCGAGGTCTTCATCAACTCAAAGAACATGGAGCATTACGCCTGGACCGTGGCGCTGACGCGCATGATGTCGGCCGTGTTCCGCCGCGGCGGTGATGTCTCCTTCGTGGTGGAAGAGCTGAAGGCGGTGTTCGACCCGCGCGGCGGCCACTGGGTGGATGGCCATTACGTGCCGTCGCTGCTGGCCGCCATTGGCGAGGTGATCGAACAGCACCTGATCGCCACCGGCTTCATGGCCGACCCGCACAACCGCGACGACCAGGCGGTGGAGCTGCGTAAGGCGGCCAACATGGACGGCAGCGGCCCGGGCGATGCCCGCCACCGTTCCTGCCCCCGCTGCAGCCAGCCCGCGCTGATCCGCATGGAGGGTTGCGACACCTGCACCTCCTGCGGCTATTCAAAGTGCAGCTGACCCGAGGCTAACCCTCGCGCGGGGCCGCAAGCACGAGATCCCGCACCTTGTGCAGGTTGACGTCGCAGACGCCGATCTCGTCCAAATGCTGCACAGTGTTGAGCAGATAGTCGCGATTGCTGCCCGTCTGCCCAACAGCGCCGCCGACGATTCCCGCGATGCGGTCATGGCTAAGGCGCCCGGCATAGTCCTTGTGCCTGCGGTTGACGACGAAACAGGCCGCGGTGACGCGGCGGTCGACCATGGCCACCTCGCGCCAGCGCAGCAGGTAGACATCTTCGCCGCGCATCTCGCGGTCGATCAGGTAATGCAGGGCACGTTCGGCATCGCTGGCCGTTATTCGGAAGACCTTGCCGCGGCAGACGCCGCCGCGATCCAGCCCCAGAACCAGGCCCGGCCGCTCGGCCGTGCCGCGGTACCAGGACGAATAGAGGCAGAAGGCGCGATGATAGCCCCGCAGCACCGCCGGATGCGCCTCGGCATGGGGGAAGCCGGGGTTCCACATCAGCGAGCCATAGCCGAAGACCCACATATCGCCGCTGGCGTCACGCTGCACGGAATCGCTCCTCACCCCCGCATGCTATAGAAGGAACCGATGGTTTCCAGCACCCCTTCCGACCCTGTTGCGCCGGCCCGTTCGCGCCGCCGCGGCTGGCTGTTCGCCGCGATAGCCTCGCTTCTTGTCCTGCTCCTTGCCGGCGGCTACACCGTCTTCTGGTTCCAGGCCGGCAAGGCGGTGATCGTGGGCATCGAGGACTGGACAACACAGCGCCGCGCCGAGGGCTGGTTCGTCGTCTACGACTCCCTGTCGGTCGGCGGCTTTCCCTTCCTGTTCCGCGCCCGTCTCGACAATCCGGTGATTGGCAAGCCCGGCACCCAGACCTGGTCCTGGCGCGGCGATTCGCTCGACGTGTCCGCGCCGCCCTGGGCGCCCGAGCGGCTGCGCTACACCGCCACCGACAGCGGCTTCACCTACAACCTGCGCGGCCTGTCGCGCGACATCCTGCTCTCCGCCCCGCGCATCACCGGCACGGTCACACTGCAGGGCGGGCAGATCGACGGGCTGACGGCGGCGGCGGAAAACCCGCTGCTCGACCTCATCAACCTGCCGGCGCCGGTCACGGCGAACCAGTTCGACCTCGCGCTGCAGAGGCCGAC
>CAXNFA010000053.1:0-7580 GCA_964201105.1 Alphaproteobacteria bacterium
TGACAGGACGGGGCGCGCGGGCAAGGCCCGATTGCTCAGTGGCGCGGCACGTCGTCGGTTTCGGGTTCCGGGGCGGCATCGACGGGGATGGCGGCCGACAGATCGGTCTGCGACAGGTCGGCGTCGGTGAAATCGGCCCCACGCAGGTCCGTGGCCCGGCTGCGGCCGGTGGGCTGGCCGTTGGCGTCCTTCACATCGACGGCGGCAAAGCGCGCGCGTTCAAGGCAGGCACCCGTCAGGTTGGCCGCGCGCAGGCAGGCGCCCGAAAAATCCGCCTTGCGCAGGTTGGCCTTGTCGAGCCGCGCTTCCATCAGGTTGGCGAGGATGAATTCGCTGTCGGACAGGGTGCAGCCGCGCAGATCCGCCCCAAGCAGGTCAGCCCCGTTCAGATAGGCGAAGGCCAGGTTCATGCCGCGCAGGTCCACGCCGCGCAGCAATGCCCTGACGCCCCTTTGGCCGGCCGAATCCGCCCACAAGGCGTGATCGCGCAGGATCATCTGCAGGTCGAAGGGCAGTTGCGCCGACGCGGCGCTGTAGCGTGCGCCGGTGAAGTTGGCGGAGGGCAGGTTCACATCGGCAAGTACCGCGCCGCGCAGGTTGGCGCCTTCGAAGCGTGCATGGGTGACGGTGGCGCCGCGCAGGTTGCTGCCGGTGAGGTTGGCGTCCTTCAGGCGCGCCGCGGTAAGATTGGCGCGCTGCAGGTCGGTGCCGCGCAGATCAGCCTGGGTCGGCCGTTGCGCCATCGCGCGCATTGTCGCCGCGTCGCCGCCGTGATGCAGCAGCATGCCGGACCTCAGATCCACTTCCTTGAGGTTGGCATAGCGCAGGGACGCCTGCTGCAGCGAGGCGCCGCGCAGGTCGGCGCGTTCCATGTCCGCCCCAGCCAGCGTCGTGCCGTCGAGACGCGCGCCGAACAGGTCGGCGCCGCGCAGGTTGGCGCCCGTCAAGTCGCAACCGGACAGGTTGGCGCCAGCAAGGCGCGCGCCTTCCAGCACCACGCCCTTGAGCCGCAGGCCGGAAAGATCCTGGCGGACGAGTTCGGCACGCTTGCCACCGTCACGCCGCGCGACATAGCGCGAGTGGCTGTGCAGGAGGTCGATCAGCTGGTGCGGGGTCATCACATTTGCCCCGCTGTTTTGGCTGGTCATCATGGTCATCGCCTCCTCCCAAGGGGCGAGTGTTGCGGTGCGCCCGGCTACTTCTTGATCGGTGCCGGTCGCGAGTCCTTGCGGTTCTGCAGGGCCCAGTAGTCGTCATATGCGGCAGGGCGCGGCGCGGCGGGTGCGGGCTTGCGCTCGAGGCCGATCGCTCGCTTCAGAAGAAGCCAGGGGCTTTGTCCGTGAGACGTCATGCTCGCCATGTCAGTCATCTCCCATCAGGAAAGAGGGGCCGCGGAAAACCGGTTCCGCCAGACCGTCGCGGTGGCGCCGGTTGGCAAAGGGACATGCGGGGTTGAGGGCACGGGGCTCCCGCAAGGCAGGTCGCCGAGAAGTCCCTGAGGAGGTAGGGACCGACTGACGGCGATGGGCGCCGGCAGCCTGCGACATCCGCGTTCCGGGTGCGGCACGGAACGTGGACGGGGCGAGATCGCCGAAGCGATCACCCCGGCCCTCAATTCGTGAAAGGTGAGGTGCGGGCGTCATGCGTGGATGAGCCCGAGGACAAGGGTTCTGGCGACAGCATGCGCCTTGCTGTGCACGCCGAGCTTCCGCATGGCGTTGCGCAGGTAGAAATTCACCGTCGCTTCCGAAAGGCGCAGGATTTGCGACACTTCCCAGGTTGTCTTGCCCTGAGCCGTCCAGGCGATGCATTCGATTTCGCGCGGCGACAGGCGCGCCTCGCGCGTCGGCATGGCGGCAGCCTCCTCGCGCAGCGCGTTGTGCAGATAGACTGACATGAGGTGAATGGTGTGACGGTGCTCGTCGACAAGGCGACCGAAGTCGCGCGTGCCCGGGCCGCAGACCACGCTGGTCAGGCCAAGCTCGCCGCCCAGTCCATGAACGGGGACCGTGAAGCCATGCACGAGCCCATGCTCGCGCGCCTCGACCAGCACGGCGACCTCTTCGGGACGCAGCGGCCGGCGCTGGGACAGCTCATCCCAGCGCAGCGGGATCACGCTGCGGATCGATTCCGCGACCACGGGGTCGTGGCGGTGGTGCTGATGGTCGATATACCGGTCCTGCCAGGTCTGCGGAAAGGTCGAGACCATATAGGGCGAGGTTTCGGCGCCGAACGGGGCGTACATGCCGGCATAGCCAAAGGCATCGAAGCCGAGGGACCGGACCGCCTTGGCGAAGCGATCCCGCACCGTGTCCGGCTTACCCGGGCGCTGGGCCGCTTCCAAGAATTCCGCTGCTTCCGTGTACATGCTTGGCTCCCGAGCCGTGCATCCTTTGCAACGCCTGCAGTCTAGGGAGGGGGTCCACCAGCGCGAATTCGGAAAGGACGCAGGAGTGATATGCAGAATCGCAGAACAGAAGCCCTGATCGCAGCAGAATGCATGGCCGAGCCTGTGGAAAACCGCAGAAAACTGCCGTTCGCAGACCCGTCAATTTTTTCTTCGCAGGTGCAGCAAAAGGGGTCGAGATGACGCCAAGGACGGGTGCCCAGGCGGTCCTTCCCTGCATTTATGTGCAGGCGGAGACGGGGACGAAGGGCCTTTTTCAGGCCTTGGGGCCGGGGGGCTGGGCCTTGGCGGGACGGATTCGCTCCCCCGCCACGGCCTCACGCCCCTGGGGCGGCCAGAGGGGGTCGATGAACTGGGGGGTGGAGCCCCAGCCTGGCGGCACAGAGGCGTTCACGAAGGCCTCATCCTCATCCGTCAGGCTGATCGTCCAGGCAGACAGGTTGTCTTCCCACTGCGCCAACGTGCGCGGCCCGGTGACGACGCTGGTGAGGAGCCGGTTCCGCAGCATCCAGGCGATGGCGAATTGCGACGGGGTGATGCCCCGCGCCTTCGCCCGCTCTGTCATCGCGGCGGCGAACAGGATCGATTCGTCGCGCAGCTCCGCCTCGATCAGGCGGCGGTCCTTGCGCGCGGCGCGCGAGCCCGCCGGCAGCGGCGCATTGACGGTGTATTTGCCGGTGAGCACGCCGCGCGCCAGCGGGCTGTAAGGTGCGACCGCGATGCCGAAGTGATGACAGGCCGGAATGATCTCGCGCTCCGCCTCGCGGTCGACGAGGTTGTAGAGCATCTGGCACACGACGGGCCAGGCGATGCCCATGGCGTCGCAGCGCAAGGCGATGTCGGCGATCTCGAAGGCGCGGTAGTTGCTGATGCCGAAATAGCGCGCCTTGCCACTGCGGATGATGTCATCGACCGCGCGCAGGGTCTCTTCCAGCGGCGTCTCTTCGTCCGGCACATGCAGGTAGAAGATATCGACATAGTCGGTGCCAAGACGGCGCAAGGAATCGTCCAGCGCCTCGAACAGGTGCTTGCGCGACAGGCCGCCGCGATGCGGGCCCGGCCCCATGGCGATGCCGGCCTTGGTCGCCAGCACCCAGTTGTCGCGATCCCGCGCGATAAGCGGCCCGAGCGCGCGTTCCGCCTCGCCCAGTGCATAGACATTGGCGACGTCGAGGAAGTTGACGCCTGCGGCGCGCGCGCTGTCGACCATGGCCGCCGCGTCGGCCGGCGTGGCGGCGGCGCCGAACTGCAGCACGCCGAGGCAGATCGGCGACACGCGCAGGCCGCTGTTGCCGAGCGGCCGGTATTGCATCTCAGCCATCGAGGAACCCCCGCAGGACTTTGGCGATCTCGGGCGTGTGCACGTCCATCATGCCATGGGCATAGTCCGGCAATTCGTGAATGCGCCCATTCTTCATCAGCGGCATGGCGTTGCGCGAATGTTCGACAAGGTCGTCATTCGGATTCAGCACAAGGATCGGCTTGTCGATGCCGGGCAGCCGTTCCCGGAAGGGATAGTTGAAGGCCGCGTTGTGACCCCACCAGCTATTCGGCCCGGCACGGAAAGGTTCCGCATTGATGACGTGATAGCCTTCGATCGGAAACTCCGGGTCCTTCCACTTCCACATGCGGCGCCAGCGATAAACGGTGTGGGAGCCATCCTCCTGCAGCACCAGCGGCGCATAGGCGGCGCGGAAGGACGCCAGCTCTTCCTCGGCAAACAGCGGCGCCGAATACATGACGATCTTGCGCACCAGCGCAGGTTTCTGCCGCGCCACCTCCGTCGCCGTCAGCGAGCCGGTGTGAAAGCCCATGACATCGACGGTGGCATGACCGAGATCCGCCATCAGCCGGATCATGGCGCGGGCGAAGTCGTCGATCGCAGGCGCCGTCTTGGGCCATTCCGAATTGCCATAACCAGGCGTGTCCGGCGCGATGACGATGCGGTCAGAACCGATCACTTCCATCAACTTCGCGTAGTTGAGGCTCGACTGCGGGCTCGCATGCAGGCAGAGCAGCGGATGCTGCGTCGGGTTGACCGGCGCCGTGCGGCGGTAGTGAACCTGGCCATGCTCGCCATCGATATAGTGACGGCGGGCGAGCTTTGGCGTGATTTTCGGCGCGGCTGGCGCGGTCTTCGGCGTGACGGTGCCGGGCTCGACATCCTTGGCCGGGCCGTCGAGATGCTGGCGCAGCATGCGGCCGAATCGCACCGGCTCGAGATAGAGCAGCTCGTGCCCGGCCTCCAGCGTCAGCACCTGGCCGTTCTTGAGATATTTCTTTGCCCGCTTGGTCGCCTCGTGAATCTCGTCCTTCGGATTCAGGACCGTGATGGCGTGCGGCAGATGCGGCAGGTTCTCGGCATGATGATAGGCAAAGGCGGCGTGATGTCCCCATTCGTATTCCATGCCGCCGCGCATCGATTCGCTGTAGGCGCGCTGAACAAGGTCGATGGGCAGCACCTTGCCCATGCCCTTCATCAGCATCGACCAACGCTTGATCATGTGACCGCCGTCTTCCTCGAGCGGCACTTCGGTATAGCGCGCCTTGATCGCCTTCAATTCCTCGTCGGTGTAGATCGGCGCCGACAGCAGGACGAGGCGGCGCACCTGGTCGGGGCGCTGGCGCGCCAGTTCCACCGCGACCTTGGAGCCGGTGTGGTTGCCGATGGCGTCGAAGCGGCGGATGCCGATCTGCTCCAGCGCGTCGCCGATGGCAGCGGCATAGTCCTCAATGCTGGGCTGCGTCGGCGGCCGGTCGGAGTCGCCATGACCCGGCGTGTCGGGCGCCACCACGATGCGGTCGCGCGCCATTTCCGGGATGATGCTGTGCCAGCTGCGCCAGGATGACGGACTGGCGTGCAGGCAGACGAGCGGCACGGCCGTCGCACTGGCCGGGCGCGCGATCGCATAATGCAGCTGGCCGTAGCGGTTGTCGGCATAGGCACGCTGCACGCCCTTCGGCGTGCGCCACCACTTCATGGGATCGATTGGCATGGTGTCTTTCAGGGCTTGTCCCAGGCGGGCGCCAGGGAAGCGGGGTTGAGATTGCGGCCATCAGGCCGGTGCAGGGCGGTAATGGCCTGGCGTTCCTGCGGCGTCAGGCTGAAATCGAGCGCGAGGTTTTCCTCCGCCCGCGCGGGCGTGCCGGTCTTGGGAATGGCAGCGACCTGGCCTTGATCGATCAGCCAGCGCAGGGTGACCTGGCCGGGCGTCTTGCCGTGTCTTTTCGCGATATCGATCAGCACCGCATCCTCGAACACCTTGCCGAGCGACAACGGTTGATAGGCGGTCAGCGCCATGCCGCGCGCCCGCACCTCGTTGAGCACCGGCGACTGGTCAAGATAGGGGTGGTATTCGACCTGGTTGCAGACCAGCGGTGCGTCGGTCAGCGACCACGCCTCGCGAAGCAGCGCCACGTTGAAGTTGCTGACCCCGATGTGGCGCGCCAAACCACGCTGCTTCACCTGGTTCAGGGCCTTGATCGTCTCCTTGAGCGGCCGGTCGAAACGCGGCCAGTGCAGCAGCACAAGGTCGACCGCCTGCAGCCGCAGCTTCTTGAGGCTCTCTTCCACCGACTTCTGCAACGCACCGTCGGCGAAATTGTCGGGCCAGACCTTGGTGGTGACGAAAAGCGAATCGCGCGGCGCCTTCGATGCCGCGATGCCATCGCCGACCTCGGCTTCGTTGCCATACATCTGCGCGGTGTCGACATGGCGATAGCCATGGCGGATGGCGTGCTCGACCATCTGCCGGGCGTGATCATCCTTCAACCGGAAGGTGCCAAGGCCAATGGCCGGAATGCGCGCGCCGTGCGCAGTCACGTCATGCATGAAAAGCCCCCGGAAACGAAAGGCCCGCGTCGCGCGGGCCTTTCCAAGAATGACGTGAAGATTATTTCTGCGCGCCGGACATGAAATAGTCGCCCTTCATGGCGGAGTTGATGTGATGCTCGGTGCCCGAGCGCGGCTTGTAATGCGACGGAATCCAGAGTTCGAAGACCTTGTCCGTCGCAAAACCCGCATCACGCGACAGCTTCTGCAGGTCGGTGTCGTGCAGCGTGCCGAAGAAGGGCTCGTTGTTGTAATGCGCGTCCCATTCCTGCTGATACTGGTCGAAGGGCTCGGCCGTCACGTTGCGCGCATCGACATGCAGCATCACGCCACCCGGCTTCAGCAGCCGGTGGCATTCCCTGAAGATGCGCGGCAGCGCCTGCGTCGACGTCTCGTGCATCATCAGATGCGAGACAACGACATCGAAGCTGCCTGCCTCGAACGTCGTCTTCTCGGCATTCATCTGGTGGAAGTGCGCCGGCTTGCCCATCGCCTCGGCCCGGGCATGGGCGTAGCGCAGGCAGGGTGCGGCGACGTCGATCGCATGAATTTCCGCGTCGGGGAAGACGTCGCACCAGGCCAGCGTCGAGTGGCCGATGGTGCAGCCCATGTCGAGCACCTTGCGCACCTTCAGGTCAGGATATTGCGTCTTCACCCATTTGGCCGCGGAGCGGCCGAGGTCGTCGTTGTTCGGCCCCATCGCGCCCATCAGATACATGTGGACGGTGCGATCATATTCGGCGCCGGCGAAAAGGTCGTCCTGGGTCAGCTCGGTGTGATAGCCGCCCGGCTTGCAGTGGATGTTGACCGCCGCGTGATAGGGCGGCACGGCGACCGACGCATCAAGCGATAGCGTGCCGTGTCGGTCGCCATAGGCTTTCGCCTTGCTGATAAGATCAGGCAGCTGGCGTTCGATCGACGGCCCGACGGTGTCGTAGAGCATTTCCTGCGAGGTGCGCAGCAGCGCGCTCCACATCTGGTTGTAGGGCTCCTGGCTCATCGCCTGGCGCACCTCGCGCCGCGACTTTGGCGCCCGGCCCGTGCGGCGGGCGAAGTCGGGCTTCACCTTGGCCTCGTAGAGCCGCTTGTTGCCGGTGCCGATGTCGCGCTGCACCGACAGCTTGAACAGGCGGATGAAGTCCTGCCGCGCCTGTTCGTCATGATTGGCATCGGGAAACATGGAATGGGTGGCATGGACCGGCATGGCATCCTCGCGCGTGAAAGGAAGAGGAAGTGTAGTCTGACTGCACGACCCGAACCAAGGGAGAGACGATGTCCACAGTGGTGATCACAGGGGCCAATCGCGGCCTGGGGCTGGGCCTGACGAGAAAAGCGCTTGAA
>CAXNFA010000054.1:0-7565 GCA_964201105.1 Alphaproteobacteria bacterium
GGGTCTGGTGCATCGGCGCGGAACAACAACGGACAGGGAGAGAAAGATGGACGGAATCCAAGTGAAACACACCATTCGACGGAAGGCACGACGCTCCGCCGGGGCTGCTCTGCTCGCCGCCGGCGCCTTGCTGGCCGGAACGAGCCTGGCCACCGCACAGAACACGCTGGTCGTCGCCGCCATCACGACGCCCAAGGGCTTCGACGGCGACGTCTTTCTGCCGGGCAGCGTGGAAACAACCACGAATGTCTATGAAGGGCTGACTGACTACGGGCTGACCAAGGACGCCCGCGGCCGCACGGTTCTGGATGCGTCGAAAGTGGTGGGCCTCACAGCGGAAAGCTGGGTCGTGGCGCCGGACGCCAAGTCCGTTGTCTTCAAGCTTCGCAACACCAAGAGCCCCTTCGGCAACGAACTGACCGCCGATGACTTGATCTTCGGTCACGAAAAGTCGCTGTCGCAAAAGCGTACCGGCGTGTTCCTGCGCGATGTCGCCTCGATCACCAGCGTGGAAAAGGTCTCCGACAAGGAGGTCCGCTTTGTGCTGAAGGCGCCGAACCAGGCGATGCTGAAGGTGCTGCAGCTCTATGCACCGGCGATCTACGATTCCAAGACGGTGAAAAGCAATGCTACGGCCGACGACCCGTTCGGCACGAAGTGGATCGCCAACAACACGGCGGGCTTTGGTTCCTATCACGTACAGTCCGTCCGCCCGGGCGAAGGGATGGTGATGGTCGCAAATCCCAACTATGGCGGCGCGAAGCCATTCTTCGACCGCATCGTCTACCGCGAGGTGCCGTCGCCTTCCAACCGAGCAGCACTCGTGAAAAGTGGTGCGGCGCAGTGGGCGGAACAGGTGCCGCTCTCGGCAATTCCCGATCTGCAAAAGGATTCGAACGTCAAGGTTGAGCGCGTGACCGGCAGCGGCGTGGCGCTCGGCTGGATGAATCCGAAGTACAAGCCGTTCGATGACGTGCGTGTGCGTCGTGCGCTCATCCATGCCACCGATTTCGACGCCATCGGCAAGACGGTCTTCCTCGGCCTCGGCACGCGGTCGCACTCGTTCCTGTCGTCGGAAATGCCCGGCTATGTCGATACCTACAAGTACGAAACGGACTACAACAAGGCGAAGGCGCTGCTGACCGAAGCGGGCTATCCCAACGGCGTCGACGTGACGATCGAATATTCCGACCTTTACTGGTGGGAAGAAGCGATCGCCATCCAGTTCCAGGAATCGATGAAGAACGCCGGGATCCGTGTGACGCCAAAGCGCATCCCCAGCACCGAACTGCGCACCCGTGCGGGCCCGGGCCAGCGCACGCTGCCCTTCCATACCGGTATGACAATCCCCTTCGTGTTCGATCCAGGCTACGCCTTCTACCTGGCGCAGCATTCGACCGGCTCGAGCAACGTCGTGGGCTACAACAACCCCAAGATGGACGCCATCGTCGAGCAGATGATCATCGAGCAGGACAACGCCAAGCGGATGCAGCTCATCGCCGACGCGCAGAACCTTTACAAGGATGAAGCGCTCGCCATCGAAACCTACTATCCGGGGGCCTATACTGTCATGGCGCCCTGCATCGAGGGATGGGTGTGGCGCCCCGTCCAGCAAGCGACCTACTTCCGCGATTTGAGCTGCAAGAAGTAACTCGCGGCTTTTACCGTCTGACAAGGGGCTGCCCCGCTCGGTGGGCAGCCCCTTTTTTTGTTTGCGCCGGATGCGCGTGAGGCCGCTAGCGTCTACTGGTTTCATTGGCAGTGCAGCGTGACGGCGGAAGATGCCCGTCCAAATGGCAACAAGATGGCCCCTGGCAAGAAATCGATTTCCCGGCGCCGCACAGCGGCAAGATCTTCGCCGCCGCCGCGCCGCCGACTCACCCCCGAAGCGCGCGAGAAGCTGATTGTGGCTGAAGCGATTCGTTACTTCGCGGAATTCGGGTTTGCGGCCTCGACGCGCGGGCTTGCGCGGCGGGCCGGTATCACGCAGCCATTGCTTTACCGCTATTTTCCGACGAAGGATCAGCTGATCCAGCGCCTCTTCGACGAACTGGTTGTGGATCGCTGGCGGCCGGAATGGGAAGTGCTGATTGCCGACCGCGCCATTCCGCTGGTCGAACGGCTGACCGATTTCTATATCGCCTATACTGACTCGCTGTTTCGCTATGAGCGCATGCGCGTCTTCTTCTTCATGTGGCTGGCTGGAGACAGGCTTCGCGAACGATTCCTGACCACGCCCAACCGGTCACTGTTTCGTCTGATCGCGACAGAGGTACGGCATGAACACGGCATGCCTTCGCCCGACGCGATGCCGATAACGGCGGCGGAAGAAGAGATCGTCTGGAATCTGCAGGGCGGCATCATGTATCTCGGCATCCGGGAATTCATCTTCGGTCTGGCGCCGACGGAAGATCGCGAGACATTGGTGCGCTGGCAGATTGAGACCTTCGCCCGGGGCATTGGGCCCCTTTTGCGAAGTGTGCTGGGTGCCAACATCGTGCCGGATCGCGTGCCTGCCCCTGCACAGCCACGGCGGATCGTCGGGGGCTGATGTGGGCTTCCTTGCCCCTCAAAACCAACCCGTCTACGATCCGATAAATCGACAGTACGACACAGGTCGTACCGCCCGCATTCACCGAGGGAAGCCATGCCGCATCAAGCGCCTCACGCCGTCCTGCCGCTGCCGAATCATGATGAAGGCGCGCGCCAGGATTTCACCGTCTCGCTTCGCCGCACGGTCAACCGCTTCGCGAGCGACAGCGAACTTGCCTTCAAGCATCGTGCGGCTCCGGCCTTCCTTCGCAGCAACAATCGGCTGCCCCGCGACCGTCACGACGTTCGCAAGGTGATGGAGCAGGATCCTTATGGCCAGCTTTCCGGTGCGCTGCGCGTCACCTATCAGGAACTGCTCTGGGATTCTGTGGTGGATAGCGTCGAACGCCAGCTGCCGAAGCTGATGGAGAATTCGCGCAAGGTTACAAGCGGTAGAACAAAGGGCTCCTTGCGCCTGGACGCGGCGGTGAAGGTGCCGCGGTATCTCAATGCAGTTGATATTCACATGATGCCAGGCAATTACGACAGCGAACGCCTGGTCGACGACATCTCCGCCGGTGCGATCTATGACCGGGGCGTCTATCTCCGCGTCATGGGCTCGCGCGGGGTGTATGGCGAAGGTTTCGGAACCGACGTCGGCGCCTTCCTGAAGAAAGAAATGCCGACATTCAGGCCGAAACGCATCCTCGACCAGGGCTGCTCGGTCGGCGGCAGCACCTTCGGCCTGGTTCGCAGCTTTCCGCAGGCGGAGATCCACGCCATCGACGTGGCCGCGCCCATGTTGCGCTATGCCCATGCACGGGCCGAATCGCTCGGCGCCGCAGTCCATTTCTCGCAACAGAATGCCGAGAAGACGGATTTCGCCGATGGCAGCTTCGACTTCATCTTCTCCTTTGCGTTGCTGCATGAAACCTCGACCACGGCCTGCAGGAACATCCTGCGGGAAGCACACCGCCTGCTCGCGCCCGGCGGCCTGGTGCTTTATCTCGACCTCCCGGAATGGAACACAGTGGGCACCTTCCAGGCGGGAAACATGGATTGGGACACGCTCAACAACGCTGAACCCTTTATCGGCAAGCTTGGCGATCTGAACCGGGAGAAGTTGATGACGGAGGCCGGTTTCGCCCGGGATCAGGTGATTCATACCCATCCGGCGGGAATGCCGTTTCCGCTGTTTGGCGCCCGCAAGTCTTAGGCCTGCGTCTCGCTGCCGCCCCAGGGCGGGGCGGCAGCCTGGCTGTGTGCTACACTGCACGCCGGTTTCCGTTACACGGCGTTTCATGTCCCCGAGAAAGCCTTTGCCCGCCGGCTTTGATCCGGCCCCAGCGCCTGCCCTGGCGAAGCGCCGCCGCCTGCCTTCGCACGAGCGGGAGCAGATGATCGTAAAGGGAGCGATCCCCTTCTTTGCCGGCGCCGGATTCAGCGCCACGACACGTGACCTGGCCGACCACCTCGGCATCACTCAGTCGTTGCTCTATCAATATTTTCCAACCAAGGACGCGCTGATCGACCGGCTGTACCACGAGCTGGTGCTGGACAAGTGGAAGCCGGAGTGGGAGCGCTGGCTGGATGATCGCGGCACGCCGCTGGCCGATCGGCTGGAACGCTTCTACCTCGCGTATACCGATGTGATCTTCAGCTATGAGACGATGCGCATCTTCTTCTTCATGCGGATGACGGGCGGGAATCGCCGCGAACACCATCTCAGCCAGGCCCATAATCGCCTGTTCCGCAAAGTTAGTGTCGAGCTACGTCTGCTGCACGGGCTACCGGCGCCGGACGATCACCCAGTCGCGCCGGAGGAAGAGGAAATTGCCGCCGCCATGCATGGCAGCATCGTCTATTACGGGGTGCGGCAGTTTATCTTCGGCGTCACGCCGCGCGTCGCGCGAGACGTGTTCATTCGCCGCCAGATTGCTGTCTTCCTGCGTGGCGCCGGCGCCGAGGTGGCGGCATTGTTGGGGATTGATCCGCCGCGCCGCCAGCCCCGCCTTGTGTCCGCCGGCTAGATCAGTCGCCCCGGCGTTTCAGATACCAGCCATATTGTTCAGGCCAGGTGGCATAGTCCGTCTCGCCAAGTTCGCGCGCCGCCTGCAATGCCCAGAAGGGGTTGAACAGCAGTTCGCGGGCGAGTGCCACCAGATCGGCCTCTCCCTTGTCGATGATGTCAGCCGCCTGACGCGCGGTGCGGATCAGGCCGACGGCCTGGGTGGCAATGCCAGCTTCGGCCCGCACACGCGTGGAAAACGGAACCTGATAACCGGGTCCAGTCGGAATTTTCGCGGTGGTGGCA
The DNA here is from genome assembly GCA_964201105.1 of Alphaproteobacteria bacterium. Lineage (GTDB taxonomy): Bacteria > Pseudomonadota > Alphaproteobacteria > SHVP01 > SHVP01 > CANJEJ01. Next base: position 4,847 of record CAXNFA010000054.1, read on the forward strand.
GGCCCAAGGATGCCGCCGGCTGAACAGTCGATCACATCGACACCGCGCGCCTTCAACTCCCGCGCCAGAACGATCGAATCATCGAGCGACCAGCCATCCGCCTCCCAGTCCACGGCGGAGATGCGCACGAAAAGCGGCTTCTCGGCTGGCCACACACGGCGTACCGCGTCTGTCACTTCCAGTGCGAATCTCATGCGGTTCTGCAGCGAGCCGCCATAGCCATCTGTCCGCCGATTGCTCAGCGGTGACAAGAAGGTGTGGATCAAATAGCCATGAGCCGCATGCAACTCGATGACGTCGAACCCGGCCCGATGGGCGCGTTCTGCCGCCGCGACAAATGCTTGCGTAACAGCCTGAATATCAGCCTCGTCCATCGCCCTGGGGCTGTGCCAGCCAGGTGCAAGCGGTACCGAGCTGGCAGCTATCGTGTCCCACGGCCCTTCGCCGGGACGCGCGTTGTCGGCGGTGATTGACTTGCTGCCATCCCACGGCCGCAGTGAACTCGCCTTACGCCCGGCATGGGCAAGCTGAATCCCGGGCACGGCACCGTGGCGGCGCAGGCGATTCGCCAGGTTGCGCAGCGCAGCTTCCTGCGCGCCGTTCCACAGGCCGAGATCGCCATGGGTGATTCGACCACGCGCCTCGACGCCCGTTGCTTCGAGAAAAACGAGCCCGGCGCCACCCAGGGCGAACTTGGTCAGGTGATCGTAGTGCCAGTCAGTTGGTGCACCATCGACGGCGGAGTATTGGCACATCGGCGAAACCACAACGCGGTTACGCAGGGTGACGCTTCTTAGTAGCAAGGGGCTGAACAGGGACATGATCTGTGGGGCAGGGCCATTGACATTGTTGCCCCAGCATACCCCGGAAAGCGTTGGCGTGGGGCGGCGCCGGCTTGCCAAAGCAAATCTCCGCTGCCATGCTTTACTGATCATTCGATCAGAAAATAATGGGAGAGATGCGTGGCTCAGCAATGGGATGTTGTCATCGTGGGGGCCGGCACGACCGGCATGGTCGCGGCCCTGTTCGCCTCGCGCCGCGGGGCCAGCGTGCTGCTACTGGAAAGCGCGGCCGATATTGGCGGCACGCTGCACATTTCCGGCGGCAACATGAGTGCTGCAGGCACCAAGCTGCAGAAGGGCAAGAACATCGCCGACTCGGTGCAGGAGCACTATGACGATGTCATGCGCATCTGCCACAACACGGCCGACCCAAAGATCGTGCGCCTCGCAGTGGAACATGCGGCCGAGACCTTCGACTGGCTGGTCGACAGCGGCATGCCGCTCGATCCGGTCTGCCCGCAGTACAACAATGGCGCACATGAGCCCTATCTCGTGAAGCGTTATGCCTGGGGTCCGGAATACGGCAAGTCTATCTACAAGACGCTGGTGCCGATGTTCTTCGCCGAAGTTACATCGGGCGGTGTCACGCTCAAGCTCAGCACCCGCGTCACCGGCCTGATTCAGGATCCCCGGTCGCGCGTTATCACCGGCGTGTGCGCCAAGACCGAGAACGGCGAGGCGGTTGAATATCACGGCCAGAACATCCTGGTTGCGACCGGCGGCTATTCGGCCAGCCCGCAGATGGTGGCGCGTATTCACGGCACGCCACTCTATTCCAACGGTTCGATGCCGGAATCGCGTGGCGAAGGCATCGACATGATCGAGGCGGTCGGCGGCTATCTCCGTGGCGGCGACTATTTCCACTGCAACTTCGGCGTGGTCCTGAACGACTATAACTATCCGTCGAAGACCATCGGCCGCGTGCTGACGATGCCCGAGGTGCGCCAGCCGTGGGAAATCTATGTCGATTCGCGCGGCAACCGCTTCCTTCCGGAAGACGAGCCGTCTGTCGACAAGCGCGAGCGGGCCCTCGTGGCGTTGCCCGACAAGCGCTACTGGGTCGTCTTCGATTCGGCAATTCTGAAGGAAGCACCGCCTGTGATGGATCGCTGGTCGCGCGAGCAGATCACGCGGGCGCTGGGCAACCACCCGATGTTCCTCAAGGCAAACTCCCTGGCCGAGCTTGCCGCGCAGGCCGGCATGGACGCCCCGACGCTGGAAGCATCGGTCAAAGCCTATAATGACAATCTAAAGGGCAGCGACCCGATGGGCCGCAAGCATCGGCCCAAGCCGATCACGACCGGCCCCTTCTATGCGATCCGGCAGCACGCGACGATCATCGTCAGCACAGCTGGTATCACGGTGGATGGTGAGTTGCGCGTGGTTGACCGCCAGGGGCGGCCCATTCCCAACCTCTATGCGGCGGGCGAGGTTATCGGCTCGGTTGCAACGATGGGCGACGCGGCGGCGAACGGGATGCTTGTCACGCCAGCGCTGACATTCGGCAAGCTTCTCGGAGAGCGCATGCTGAAATGGGAGAAGCAACGGGCCGCCGCTGAATAACACGGAACATAAAGACGGCGGCGTATTCGCCGCCGTCTACCAAAACGGACAGGGAGGTCTGCCATGATGCGATTCGACACAAGAACGCTGATGAAGGGTGCCGGTGCTTTGGTTCTGCTTGGGGGTACAGCGCTGACGCCGCTTGTCGCGGAAGCTGCTGGACCGAAGGACACGCTGCGCATCGCCAAGTACGCCAACGCGCCCGCGCTGGGCGATGTCTTCACCAATTCGGGCAGCCCATCGCAATACTGGTACGGCCCGCTGTTCGACTTCATCACCCTGGTCGACGAAAGCGGGGAGTTGAAGCCGTGGCT
>CAXNFA010000055.1:0-7526 GCA_964201105.1 Alphaproteobacteria bacterium
AGTTCATTCCCAATGACGGATTCGCCGAATTCGCGCGCCGCACCGTCGAGCACATCCGCAATGGCGAGGTGGTGGAGGTGCCGGCATGGCGCCTGGGGGCGATTTCGCAGCATGCCGTGATCCTTGCCGGGCTCATGCGCAGCTTCTTCGATTCGCGCGACGTGACCGATCCCGATCATCTGCCCCCCGGTATCGCCGCGCCGGCGGCGCCCAAGCCGCTGAGCAGACTCATCCGGCGCCACTTCGTGCACACGAGCCATGGGCTGCTGCATGCGCGCGAAGCGGCACCCGACAAGCCGTCGAAACGGGCGCTGGTATGCCTGCATTCCAGCCCGCTCTCCAGCCGCTACATGGAAAACCTGATCGGGCAGATGGCGACCGACCGCCGCGTCGTCGCCTTCGACAACCCGGGCTATGGCGAAAGCGACCGGCCGGCTTCACCACCGCGCATCGAGGACTATGCGCAATGGATCGCGGAAGGCCTCGATGCCTGCGGGCTCGACGACGTCGACATTGTCGGCGATCACACGGGCGCCAAGATCGCGGTCGAACTGGCCCTGATGCGGCCCGGCCGCGTGCAGGCCATCGCGCTGAACGCGAGTGCCGTTTACACGCCGGAGGAGCAGGCGAAGTTCAAGTCCTTCATCGGCCCGGTGCCGATCACGGAGGACGGCGCGCATCTCGACGACCTGTGGCGCCGCGCCCAGAGCTTCAAGGCGCCCGAGGCGCCGGAAGAGGTGACGCAGGAACTCGTCGTCGAGATCATGCGGGCCGGTCCGGCCTGGTGGTGGAGCAGCCATGCCTCGCTCAATTATGCGATGGACGAAAAGCTGCCGCGCCTGACCCAGCGCGTGCTGCTGTTGCTGCCGGCAAAGGACCAGCTTTCGGCGCTCGCCAAGCGCGCCATCCCGCTGCTGTCCAACCCCACCGTGCGGGAATTTCCCGACTTCGGCTCGGGCGTCATGCAACAACACGCTGACGTGATCGCCAGGGAATTGCGGGCTTTCTTCGACCACTGACCCGTCAGAGGGCTCTCAGGACGGTGGAGGCAGCCTCCAAACCCGGCTAGGCTTTTGGCGGGTTGGAGGGGGGATGTCTCGTCTTTCTGGTGTCGCATGGCTTGTCTGTGCGCCGGTTCTCATGCTCGCAGGCATGGCTGCAGCGCAGTGGCAAGAGCGCGCGCTGGCGGAGTCTCCCTTTGTCGTGAATGGCCCGGCCTTCCGGGACGCGCGCGGCATGGTGCGCGAAAGCCTGGACGCGAAGTCGATCCGGCATTGGGAAGGCATGTTCCGCCGCGGGCGCGACAACACGCTGCTCGTCTATGTGGAAAGCCTGGGCAATGTCGTCTTCGACAAGGAGCCGGCGCGCCAGCGGCTGGAACGCTCCGGTCTCGACCGGCAAAGCTTTCCCAACCTGCAATGGGGCGAGGCAGCCAGCTTCGTCACAGGGCTTGGCCGCTGGGACTATGTCCATTTCACCTGGAGCGTGCCGGACAGCCCGCACAGCTGCATCGGTTTCATCACCGTGGTTGAAACCCGGGGTGGTGGAGACCGGCGAGGCCTGCATGGCGCCCATTGCGTGCCCGGTACGAACAGGATTGCCACGCCGGTGGCGGAGGATGTGCTCAAGGGTATTGGCATCAAGGGGTTTCATGTGCCGTCCGGCTGACGGTGTCGGAGGAGGAGCGGTGTGAAGGGAGGCTTGGGAAAGAGAGTGTTGCTGGCGGCCGTCGGGCTTGTGGTTGCAGCCTTCCTGCCCTTCTCAGCTATCGCGCAGACGGCACCGAAGGAAGTCAGCCTGCACGACTCGCCGCTGTTGCTGCGCGGCCCGCCCTTCGAGGGAGCGGTGGCGCGCACGACGGTGCGTGACAACGAGGTGACCTCCCTGCGCACGTGGAATGTCTTTGTCACGAAGCCCGGCGAGATCGCCTTCATCACGCTGAGCGAGTCGCTGGGCGACTACTACATGATGACGCGGCCGCGCGTTCGCGATCTTCATGATCCGCTTCTGAAACAGCCGGCCTTCCCCGGCGCAAGCTGGGGCGAAGGCGGCAATATGCGGTCGGGCCTTGGTCTCTTCGACTACCAGCGCTGGACCTACAACCCCACCACAGGCGGCAAGCAGTATTGCGTCGCTTTTGTGAACTATGTCGATAGTGCCGAGAGCGGCGGCTGGCGCAAGCGGGTGAGCGGTGTCTTCTGCGGTCCGCGCGAGGCTGGCCAGACCGATCTGGAGAATGGCTTCCGCGTGCTTGGCATCAAGGGTCGCTATGAGCCGCCGCCCGGCGTCACACCCAGTCGGGCTCCATCGCCGGCCAACTGACGGCCCGAACGGCCGCAAGACTGTCTCGCAAAGGGCTGCCTTCATGTAAGGTCACGCGGTGACTTCCCTGCGATTGATCTATGGCCGCACGCCACCGGCGCTGCGCGGCATCGGCTGCATGCTGGCCTCGACCATCCTGTTCGCCCTGATGCAGGTCTGCGTGCGCTCGGTCAGCGACGAGATTCACCCCTTCGAAAGCGCCTTCTTCCGCAACTTCTTCGGCGTGCTGTTCATGCTGCCGCTGCTGCTGCGCGCCGGGCCGCGGGTGCTGCGGACGCAGAAGATCCACATGCATGTGCTGCGCGGCAGCTTGCAGACCTGCAGCCTGCTCCTGATGTTCTACGCGCTGACCATCGGCAAGCTGTCGGACAATGTGGCGCTGTCCTTCACCGCACCGCTCTACACCGCCATCCTGGCCGTGCTGTTCCTGGGGGAAAAGGCGGAATGGCAGCGCTGGCTGGCGCTGGCCGCGGGCTTCGCGGGCGTGCTGATCATCATGCGGCCGGGCTCGGGCGCCATCGGGCTGTCCGGCGCGCTCGTGCTCGTGTCGTCGGTCCTGTGGGGCTGCGCGATGATGTCGATCAAGTTCATGGCCCGCACCGATTCGGCGCTGACGATGAATCTCTACATGGGCCTGACCATGGCCCCGCTGTCGCTGGTGCCGGCGCTGTTCGTCTGGACCTGGCCGAGCACTGAGGCCTGGATGTGGCTGGTGGGGATCGGTTTTACCGGGGTTCTGGCCCACCTGCTGCTCGCGCAATCCTTCCGCGAAGCCGATGCCACCGCTGTACTGCCCTTCGATTTCGTCCGCCTGCTGTGGGCGGCGCTGTTCGGTTTCGTCTTCTTCGCCGAGGTGCCGGGCGTCTGGGCCTTGCTGGGCGGTACGGTCATCTTCGCCGCAGCCACCTTCATTGCCGTGCGCGAGGCACGGGCCCGGCGTGTGGAGTCCGTGCCGGACGCGACGTGAAGATCATCCGCCGCGTCTATGATTCGCTGCCACCGACGACGCGCGGCGTCTTCTTCATGCTGTGCGCTACGCTGGTGTTCACCGGTACGCAGCTCTGCGTGAAGCGGCTGGGGACGGAGCTGCACCCGTTCGAGATCGCCTTCTTTCGCAACACCTTCGGGCTGCTGGTCGTGCTGCCGGCCCTGCTGCGCGGCGGCAGCTATTTCTTCCGCACCAGCAAGTTCCACCTGCACGCAATGCGCGGGCTGCTGCAGGCGGGCGCCATGATGCTGATGATGACGGCGCTGACGCTGGGCCCGATCGCGGAGGTGGTGGCTCTGTCCTACATCGCGCCGCTCTATGCCTCGATCATGGCGGTGTTCCTGCTGGGCGAGCGCATGAGCTGGGCGCGCTGGCTGGCGCTGGGCGTCGGCCTGGCCGGGGTCATGATCGTGCTGCGGCCCGATGTCAGCGGCATCGGCCTGCAGGGCATCCTGGTCATGGTCTTCGCCGTCCTGTGGGCCTGCGTGGTGGTGTCGGTGAAGCTGGTGTCGCGCACCGATTCCAGCCTCACCATCACGCTGTGGATGGGGCTGACGATGGTGCCGATCTCCATCATTCCCGCGCTGTTCGTCTGGACCTGGCCGGAGGGCGGGGCCTGGTTCTGGCTGGTGGTGCTGGGCGTTCTGGGCGGCCTTGGGCAGTTGTGCCTTGCCCAGGCCTTCCGTGAGGCCGATGCGACGGCGGTGCTGCCGATCGACTTCCTTAGTCTGATCTGGGCGGCGGGTTTCGGCTATCTCTTCTTCGCGGAAGTGCCCAGCGTGTGGACGATGCTGGGTGGCACCATCATCTTCTCCGCCGTGGTCTTCGTGACCTGGTGGGAAGCCCGGCGCCGGTCGGGCGAACCGGTCTGACCCCGACGGTCAGGGATTGTCGATGATGACCCGGACCACGCGCGCCACCACCTCGAGCCCACGGCTCGGGAAAATGGCGGTGTGGCCGGCTTCCACCGAATCCGGCTCCAGCCGGTCGGGGTTGGCGCGGTAGCGCTTGAAGGTGGCGTCGCCATCCACGCGGAAGATGTAGCAGCGCCCGTCGCTCAGGCTGCGGTCTTCATAGTCGCACAGCACCACGGCGCCGTCGGGCGCCACGCGATTCATGCTGCCGCCGCGCACGCGCAGCGCAAAGAGCGAATCGCGCTTGTAATACGTCGGGATCTTCTCGGCGCCGTCCTGCACCTGCTGCGAATCCATGGCTTCGGCAAGCTTGCCCGCCTGCACCCAGGACAGCACCGGCACGTTGAAGATCGGCGCCGTGCTGCCCACCACCGTGCCAAGGCCGGCCAGCGCAAGCACCTCGTCGCGCGTGATCGGCGGCCGGCCGCGGCCGACCAGAACGCTGGCCAGCTTGTGCACGAGTTCCACCGGCAAGTATTTGCGCCGGTAATGCTCGGCGGATTCATAGCGCTGGTAGCCAGACGCGGCGCGATAGCCGATGTCGCGCGCCAGGGCGTCCATCGATAGCCCGGCCCGGTCGCGCAATTCGCGCAACTGGTCGGTGACATGGGGGTGGTGGACGTTGGTCATGGCGGCCTTACGCTTCTCGTGTATTATCCCCAAAGCGGTCATACGTTTTCTACGTTGACAAAAGAACGTGTAATACGTATATCTGACATATGAATATTCCTATCCCGCCCCACCTAATCTGCCTGCGCCGCGCGCGACCCATTGGCGGCGTGCTGCCGCCCGTGGCCGACGTGCCGCTGCTCGAAGCCATGGACGAAGACGCCCGGGCCGCCGAGGACGCCGCCTTTGCCGAGGCCTTCGTCCGCGCCGAAACCGGCGGCCTGCCGTGGGGCAGGCGCGACCGCGACGACTGAGACCGTTTCCCCTTGCCCGATTCCCCAACAAACCTGGAGGACTGCATGGACCGTATGCCCGCAACCCTGCCTGACGACCGCCGCCTGGATGACCTGGACGAGGCTGTGCCACCAACGCCGGAGACGCTCGCCAAGCTGCGCGGCGACCCGCTGCTGCGCCTGCTGAAACGGGGCCAGATCGATGCCGAGGGCTTCAATGCGGCGGTGTCGATCCGCCGCGCGGTGGAAATCCTCGCCCAGCCGCTGCGCCATCGCGCCATGCGCACCGTCTCCGGCGCCGACGGCACGCATTTTGACCCGACGCGGGGCAGCCGCGTGGCTGCGCCGGCGGCCGATCGCGCCATCGACGCGCAGCGTCGCTACAACGACTGGGTGGATGCGATGCGGGCGGAACACATGCCGGTGGGGCCGGTGCTCGACGTCATCGTCGATGGCTATTCCTGCCGCGCGGTGGACGTGCGCCGCCGCCGCCACAAGGGCAAGACGGTGCAGCAGCTGCTGGCGGGGCTGGAACTCTATGTCGCCCTTGCGCGCCACCCGCGCCGCCGGCTTCGGTCATCCGAACGGCCGCCGGGGCAGAAAACGTGATTCGCCCATCGAGGCATTTCATGGCATAATATTCCCACAATCGACGATCTCCCGAACGGCCCGGCGCTTCGCGCGCGGGCCGTTTTCTTTTGCCGGAAAAGCCCCGCCATGACCGATGCCGACCGCCGCTTCCGCGTCCATCCCCTTTGGCGGCAACAGTGGGAGCGAAACGAGGACAGCCCCTACCAGCGCCTCTCCGAACCCGACATCGCCTGGCGCTTCGCGCGCGAGATCTACCGGAAGGATCCGGCCGCCGCGGTGGATGACGATGCGCTGGATATCGGCTTTGGAGACGGTGCAAGCCGGCTGGTCGAGAAGGTTGGGAACACGGTCGGCCGCGTTGACGAACCTGGTAGCCGCCTGGTGGCGCAGGATCGCGAACACGGCAGTCCGTGGGACCGCAGCAGCATTTCGCGTGAATCGGCGAGAGAGCCTGGGCTGATACCGGCCGCGCCAAAAGCTCTTCGGCCTGCCGAAGTCAGACCGGCCGATCTCTCGATTCGCGAGCGCATCGGCAACGCCGCCGTGGATATCGGCGCGCGTCTCGGCGCGGGCAGTTCAACCCAGCAGTACCTGAACAGGCAGGCCACCGAGCTGGCTGACTTTGTACCAGGGCTGAATTTTGCAGTCGGGCTTAATGACGCGGGCCGCCAAATCAAGGCTGGAAATCTGGCTGGCGGCGCTGCCGAACTGGGTGTTTCAGCTGTTGGGATTCTTCCCGGCGTCGGGATGGTCATGAAGAAGGGCGCGAAGGAAATCCGTCTGGGTGGTGTCTTCAGCGATCCCGCCAGAATGCAGCGAGCGGAAGATCTGGGATTTCGCCTTGATCAGCCGCTTTATCATGGGACAGATCGGGATTTTCGGGCGTTTGACCTTTCAAAAGGCGGCCATAGCACTCACGCGATATCGGCACGAAACGGAGTATTCTCGGCTTTAGATCCGGAAACGGCAGGCTCATTTGCGGAAATAGCGTCTCAAGGCGCATCGCGGAATTGGCCCAGAATTCTGCCATTGATCCATCGCTCGAAGAAGCAGGGCGTGATTGATCTGCAGGGGGATGAGCGGGATCACGAGGTTGCTGCGACATTGGCACAGGCCTGGGACGAAGGTTTCGACGCAATTTTGATGCGAAATTATACCACGCCCAATGGTGGCAAGGATCGGGTTCTTGTCGTGAGAGACCCCGCGCAGTTGCGCTCGATCTTCGCCAAATTCGATCCGAAGAACGTCACCAGTGACGATTTGCTCGCGGGCATTATCCCGCTTGGTCCGCTTGGTTTCGGTGTCTCCCTCGATCGAGAGAGGGAAGGCGAAGATGCGGCGCACGAAGATCGGTCGTGATGCCGTAAACAATGTCTTCAGTCTGGACTAAAGAAATATGACATCCCCTTCGCCGGGCGTTCGCTCATAAAGAATGCCGAGCACTTTAGCTCCTTCCGCGTGAGTCGCTTGCTCAAATGGCCAATACCAGTGGTCACCAGTGCGCGGATCTCGAATGCGCCGCGCCGCCTTGTGTTGCGACGTGGCGAGCAAATCCTTGATCTCCGCGGGACTGGGATTTTTGACTGGTGCGAACATGACGAATACTAGCATGCGCATCTTCTGACTGCGGTCTGCGGGCCAGCGCGTTCCGGCGAAGAAGCTGCAGGTGATGTCTGCCGAAAACATCTGGAAGTCGTTCAATCAGCTGCCCCGACGCGCTATCGCACTGGCCGCCGGGGCGGAAAACGTGATTGGACTTCCGGGGCGTTTTCTGGCATAATATTCCCATAATGGACGCAATCCGGAAAC
>CAXNFA010000056.1:0-7495 GCA_964201105.1 Alphaproteobacteria bacterium
TGTCGATCACCGTCGGAAAAGCGCGACAGAACCACCCCCGCCGCCCTCGCGGCGACGGGCAAAAATTATAGCATTGGGGGCACGGTTCCGGGCGAAAAATCGCCCCGGAACGGACCGTGAAAAACGGCAGGAATCTGCGGCTTTTCAGGTCTCCAGCATACGCTTCAGAAGGTCGATATCCTCCGACAGGACCGAATCGGTCTGACGCAGTTCATCGATCCGCTTCACGGCATGCATGACGGTGGTGTGGTCGCGGCCGCCGAACTTGCGACCGATCTCGGGCAATGAGCGCGAGGTGAGCTGCTTCGCGAGGTACATGGCCACCTGACGCGGACGTGCCACGGCGCGGGCACGGCGGGCCGAATGCATCTCTGAGATGCGGATGTTGTAATGCTCCGCCACCCGCTTCTGGATGTCTTCGATGGTGATCCGGCGGTCATTGGCGCGCAGCAGGTCGCGCAGCACTTCCTGGGTCGTCTCGATGGTGATCGGCCGGCCGACCAGGTTCGAATAGGCCATCACGCGGTTGAGCGCGCCTTCAAGCTCGCGCACGTTCGAGGTGATGCGGTGCGACAGGAATTCAAGAACCTGCGGCGGCACTTCCTTGGCGGCGAGATGCGTAACCTTGGATTGCAGGATGCCGAGGCGAAGTTCGTAGTCCGTCTGGTGAATGTCGGCGACGAGGCCCCAGCCGAGGCGCGAGCGCATGCGTTCTTCCATGCCGTCGAGGTTGGAGGGCGAACGGTCGCCGGAAATCACGATCTGGCGGTTCTGGTCCACCAGCGCGTTGAAAGTGTGGAAGAATTCTTCCTGCGTCGAGTCCTTGCCGCTGATGAACTGCACGTCGTCGATCATCAGCACATCGACCGAGCGGAACAGCTGCTTGAAGGACATGACGTCCTTGAAGCGCAACGCCCGGATGAACTGGTACATGAACTTTTCCGCCGACAGGTAGATTACCTTGCGCGACGGGTCGAGCTGGCGGATGTGCCAGCCGATCGCATGCATCAGATGCGTCTTGCCCAGGCCGACACCGCCGTAGAGATAGAGCGGGTTGAACGGGACAGTCGGCGCCTCGGCAACGCGGCGCGCCGCGGCATAGGCGAGTTCGTTTGGCTTGCCGACAACAAAATTCTCAAAGGTGAAGCGTGCATCGAGCGGCGCCGTGATATCGGCAATGTTGCGCTCCTCGACGGTGCCTTCGCGGCCGGGAAGCTCGACCTGCGTCTCGTCGGCCCGCGCCGACAGCGTCGGCGTCACGGGCTTCACCACGATCTCGACCGCCGTGCGCTCGCCACGTTCCGCGATCCACAGAGCCTGGATCTTCTCCAGATAGTGCGACACGACCCAATCGCGCATGAAACGCGTGGGCACCGTGAACATCGCGCGACCATCGCGCAGACTCGACAATTCAAGCTGGCGAAGCCAGCTGTTATAGGCCGCGTCGCCGACATCGGTGCGCAGGCGCACGCGCACGCGTTCCCACAGCGCCAGCAACTCCGGCGAAAGACCAGACACATCCACCATGTCGGACTCCGCCTTTAAAACTGGATCCAGGGCAAGCCTGCGGCTTTCCAGCCGCCGCTCGCACCCCGGTGTTTCTGTCCGTCGAGATCGCCTTCGAAGCCGCCTGCGACGTTGTAGCAGCGGGCAAACCCAGCCGCCGTCAACGCGATCGCCGCGGACCTGGAGCGCGCACCGGAGCGGCACAGCAGATAGACTGTCTGGTCGGGCCGCACCTGTTGCTGCACCTCATCCACGAAGGCCTCGTTGCGCGTCGAGTCGGGGAAGCCCTGCCACTCCACGGTGACAAGCTCCTTGCCGGCCTCCCGCAAGTCGGGCACGCCGACGAAATTCCATTCCGCACGGGTGCGAACATCGACAAGCACGGCCGAGGAGTCTTCGCGCAACGCGCGCCACGTCTCCTCGACGGATTTGTCGCCAGCGTAAGTCATGCCGATCGATCCACGTCGATTGCCGAAGCGCGCCCCCTAGACGCGCGACGGAAGGCCTCCCAAACCCCAAGCTCGCCGGCGTTGAGCCGGTCTTTGCTTTTCACGTCAGTACCAAACACGCGCGGCAGAGAGCCGACCTGAGACACGATATGCAAACTCACACAAACCCTCTGCCTTCGAAGAACCGGAAAGATGTTCTGCCCTTCGAATTACGCAAATCGTTTTGAAAATTTTGACTTGGGGAAAAACCCTGAGCCCCTGTCGGGAGAGGAACACTAATGCTGCCCGCGCGCGCTTGGCAATACGTCCATTGGAATGCGCAGAAAGATTCACGGGCGCTTTCGGAATCCACTTGCGATTCGCCACAAGATGTTGCTGCCAGAATCACACGCGATGTTTTTTCACGCGATGCAAGCGAAGAACGCGGCACGGATGCTGATATCTCCACGCGCGAAAAAATTTGTGCGTGGAACGCCACACAACAAAAAACCGCGCCGGTTACGGCGCGGTTCTTACTCGGAAGCCAGTGCGCGATCGCGCGTCAGGCCATCGTCTTGACGCGCTTCGACAGGCGCGAAACCTGGCGGGAGGCAGTGTTCTTCTTGAGCACGCCCTTCTGTGCGCCGCGCATCAGTTCCGGCTCGGCGGCCAGCAGCGCGGCCTTCGCGGCGACCTTGTCGCCGGCTTCGATCGCCGTCTCGACCTTCTTCACGAAAGAGCGGACGCGGGTGGTGCGGGTGCGGTTGATGGCCGTGCGACGCGTGGTGCGACGGGCGCGCTTTTCCGCAGAAACGTGATTCGCCATGGGACGAGTGCCTACAAAGGAAGTCGGTTTTTCAGAGGCGCGGTTATAGTCCCTTCGCGCGAGCCGGTCAACTCGCGGAAGTCATTGAAAAGGCCAAGCTTTCCCTTCAGCGGCCTTTGAACTGGGGTTTCCGCTTCTCGACAAACGCCGCCATGCCCTCTTTCTGGTCCTCCAGCGCGAAGGTCGCGTGGAACAGCCGGCGCTCGAATCGCACCCCTTCGGCCAGGGTGGTTTCATAGGCGCGGTTGACGGATTCCTTAGCCATGGTGACGGAAACCGAAGACAGATTCGCGATTTCGCCGGCGACCTTGATCGCCTCTTCCACCAGCTTGTCCGCTGGGATGATCCGGCTGACGAGGCCGCAGCGCTCGGCTTCCGCAGCGTCCATCATGCGGCCCGTCAGCACCATCTCCATCGCCTTCGACTTGCCGACGAAACGGGTAAGGCGCTGGGTGCCGCCCGAGCCCGGAATGATTCCCAGGCGGATTTCCGGCTGGCCGAACTTCGCCGTGTCGGCCGCAAGGATGAAGTCGCACATCATGGCCACCTCGCAACCGCCACCCAGGGCGTATCCTGCCACTGCGGCGATGATCGGCTTGCGGCAGGTCGCGATCCGCTCCCAGCTCGATGTGATGAAGTCCCCGGCGTAAGCATCGACAAAGGACTTGTCCTGCATCTCCTTGATGTCGGCGCCGGCGGCGAAGGCCTTTTCGCTGCCGGTGATCACGATGCAGCCGATATTGGCATTCTTTTCAAAGGCATCGACCGCATTGCCCAGCTCCGCCATCAACGCCGCGTTGAGCGCATTGAGGGCGTCGGGGCGGTGGAGGGTGATGAGGGCGACCTTGCCGCGGGTTTCGGTGCGGATGTTTTCATAGGTCATGGCGAGGAATTCCCTTCGAAAGGCGGCAATTTGGCGAGAAAGGCGTCACTTTTGGCATTTCGGGCAGAAAAAGGTCGAGCGGCCGGACTGGACGATGCGCTTCACCACCCCCCCGCAGCCCGCACAAGCCTGCCCTTCCTGCCCATAAACCGTGAAATTGTGCTGAAAGTAGCCCAATTCTCCCGACGCCTGGACATAGTCGCGCAAGGTCGAACCGCCCGCCGCGATGGCTGCGTTGAGCACATCACGAATGGCCGGGACCAGCTTTTCGGCCCGCGCGCCGGGGACAGTGCGGGCGAGGCGCTTCGGCGAGATACCGGCGCGGAACAGGGCTTCGCAGACATAGATGTTGCCCAGCCCCGCCACGACGGTCTGGTCGAGCAGCGCGGCCTTGATCGGCGTCTTCTTGCCCTTCAGCGCAGCATTCAGGCTGTCGACATGGAAGGCGTTGCCCAGCGGCTCAGGGCCGAGCCCCGCCAGCAGGGGGTGGCTGTCCTGGTCCTTTTCCGTCGTCAGGGTCATCAACCCGAAGCGCCGCGCGTCGTTATAGGTGACGACAGAGCCGTCATCGGTGATCAGGCGAACGTGATCGTGCGCCCCGGGCGCAGCCATTGTGGCCGCGTCGCCGATCAACATGCGGCCGGACATGCCAAGATGCGCGATCAGCACCACCCCATTGTCGAGCGTCGCCAGGATGTATTTGGCCCGCCGTGCCAGCCGCAGCACGCGGCGGCCACGCAGCGCGTCGGCGAAGCCGGGCGGAAAGGGGATGCGCAGGTCGCCACGGCGGACATCGACCTGGGCCAGGACACGGCCTTCCAGCCGGGGCCGCAGGCCCCGCACGACGGTTTCGACTTCGGGCAATTCAGGCATGACGCAACGGGCCGCGAACGTAGCGCCTTTTGCCGCCCTGCGCTATCGTCCGGCCCATGGTGACAGACGCTGAAAACATGGCGTCCGGCGGCCCTGCGGCGCCGGAAGACACGGTCGATTTCGGCTTCCGCCGCGTCGCGCGGGACGAAAAGGCCGGCATGGTGCGCGAGGTGTTCGATTCCGTCGCCCGCCGCTATGACGTGATGAACGACGCCATGTCCGGCGGCCTGCACCGGCTGTGGAAGGACACGATGGTGTCCAAACTGGCCCCCCGGCCCGGGCAGCATGTGCTGGACGTGGCAGGCGGCACCGGCGACATCGCCTTCCGCATCCTGGACCGCTCGCGCAAGACCGACGGTGGCCCCACCGCGCAAGTCACCGTGCTCGACATCAACCAGTCGATGCTCTCGGTCGGCCGCGACCGCGCGCTCGACCGCGGCCTGCTGGGTGGCCTCGACTGGCTATGCGGCGACGCCATGAACCTGCCGCTGCCCGACCGGTCGGTCGACGCCTACACGATTGCCTTCGGCATCCGCAACGTGACCGACATTCCACAGGCGCTGCGCGAGGCGCGGCGCGTGCTGAAGCCGGGCGGGCGATTCATCTGCCTGGAATTCAGCCGCGTCGTTCTGCCGACGCTGCGACGCCTGTATGACAGCTATTCGCTGCATGTCGTGCCGCGCATCGGCAAGGTGATTGCGCGCGATGAAGACTCCTATCGCTACCTGGTGGAAAGCATCCGTCGCTTCCCCGACCAACAGACCTTCACCACGATGATCGAGGCGGCCGGACTGTCGCAGACGCGCCATCTCAATCTCAGCGCCGGGATCGTTGCCGTCCACTCGGCCTGGCGCATCTGATCGCGCCCATTCGTGTTCCGCGCCCTTCGCAATCTTTTCCGTCTTTTCCGCATTGTCCGCACGCTGGGCCGGCATGACGCGCTGTTCCTGCTGCGCGTCATCAACCTGGGCGGTCTTGTTCCGCTGCTGCGGCTGGTGTTCTGGCCGCGCCGCGCGGCAAGACGGATGCGACCGGGCGAGCGCATTGCCGCCGCGCTGCAGGATCTGGGGCCCGCCTTCATCAAGTTTGGCCAGACCTGGTCGACGCGCCCGGATCTGATCGGCCCGGAGATTGCCGCCGACCTGGCCTCCCTGCGCGACCGTCTGACACCCTTCCCGACATCGCTTGCCATTGCGACAATCGAGCGTGAGCTGGGCAAGCCGCTGGCGACCATCTTTTCCGCGTTTGGCGAACCGGTCGCCGCCGCGAGCATCGCGCAGGTGCATTACGCGGTGACGAGTGATGGCCGCGAGGTCGCGGTGAAGGTGCTGCGCCCGGGCATCGAGCAGCGCTTCCAGCGCGACATCGATCTCTTCTTCTGGCTGGCCGGAATCGCCGAGCGCAACGTGCCGGCCATGCAGCGGTTGAAGCCGGTGGCCGTCGTGCAGAAATTCGCCGAAGGCACAATCATCGAGATGGATCTGACGCTGGAAGCGGCGGCGGCCGATGAAGTCGGCGAGAATTTCACCGGCGATCCGACCTATCAGGTTCCGGCGGTCGATTGGGAACGTACAAGCCAGCGCGTCCTGACCCTGCAGCGCGTGTCCGGCATCAGCATCGCCGACCACGCCGCGATGGCTGCCGCCGGAGTCGATTCGCAGGTCGTCGTCCGCAACCTGCTGTGGGGCTTCCTGCACCAGGTGTTCCGCGATGGTTTCTTCCATGGCGACATGCACCCGGGAAACCTGTTCGTCGACACGGAAGGCAACATCCTGGCTGTCGATTTCGGCATCATGGGGCGGCTTGATCTGCAGAGCCGGCGCTACCTGGCTGACCTGATGCTGGCCTTCCTCACACGCGACTACCGCCGGGTGGCCGAAGTGCATTTCGAGGCCGGCTACGTGCCCGCCCATAAGTCGCTCGACGCCTTTGCCCAAGCCTGCCGCGCCATTGGCGAGCCCGTGCTGGGCCGCCCGGCGCATGAGGTTTCCATCGCGCGGCTGCTTGGCCAACTACTGCGCACGACGGAAACCTTCGCCATGGAAACCCAGCCGCAACTGCTGCTGCTGCAGAAGACCATGGTGGTGGCCGAAGGCGTGGCGCGCAGCCTGGACGCCAATGTGGTGTTCTGGGAGCTGGCCCAGCCGGTGATCGAGGAATGGATGTGGGAGACTCTAGGGCCCGCCGCCCGCATCCGCGACACCTTCACCAGCGGTATGGACATGGCCCGCCGCCTTCCGGAAATGGTCAATACGGCGGAAAAGGTGTTCGCCGACGCGTCGGCCCACGGTGTGCGGCTTCATGACGATTCGCTGCGGACCATCATGGCGGACAACCGCCGTCGCGACCGGCGCATCCAGCTCCTCCTGGCCGGGGTGGTCGGCCTGCTGTTGGCCGTCCTTTTCATGTAGGGACAATTCGACAGGCCAAAAATCCGGCGCTGTTAGAAATTAATCACACTCCCCGCGGCGTTGTATTGGTATAAATCCGCTGCCATGCAGGGCCAGCGCATCCTTCTCATCATCAGCGGCGGAATTGCCGCGTACAAGTCGCTGGAGTTGATCCGGCGGCTGCGCGAACAGGGCGCCACCGTGCGCTGCATACTGACCAGGGCCGCGACCGAATTCGTGACGCCGCTGTCCGTCGCAGCGCTGTCGGCCCAGCCGGTCTATACGGAAATCTTCTCGCTGAAGGACGAAAGCGAGATGGGCCATATCCGCCTGTCGCGCGAAGCAGACCTTGTCGTTATCGCACCAGCGACCGGTGACATCCTGGCCAAGATGGTGCTGGGCATCGCCGACGACCTTGCCACCGCCACGCTGCTGGCCACCAATCGCCCCGTGCTGGTGGCGCCCGCGATGAACGTGCACATGTGGCACAACCCGGCAACCCAGCGGAACATCGCGCAGCTGAAGAAGGACGGCGTCACCATCGTCGGCCCAGCCGAGGGCCCGCTGGCCGACGGCGAGTTTGGCCCTG
>CAXNFA010000057.1:0-7341 GCA_964201105.1 Alphaproteobacteria bacterium
GTTGGCACGGAGATCGTAGGGGATGCCCTGCTGTTCCAGCCGGGCGACGATCTCGCCGGAGTCCTTGATTTCGAGGCCGCTGTAAAGCAGGCCCATCTGCGGCTGGTTGACCCGTCCGATCATGAAGACGAACAGGCCAATCATCAGCACCGCGGCGCCGGCCATCATCGCCAGGCGGGCGGGGCCGAGATTCCTGAGCATCGTGGCGAAAGGGTTCACGAGAGCCTCATGCGTGCGGCGCCGGGGGATATCCCCAGCCGCAGCCACCCTAGGGCCCGGTCTATGAACAGATGGTTAAGCCCCGGCAGAAATTGCCTACTCCCTGCCGCTTTGGCAGGCAAGGCCGGCTTCCGGGGATTTGAGTTGGGGCGCCCGAAGGCCCGGGCGCGTGTCCCTAGGCCCGCCAGCCCGAAGGGTCAGGCGGGGTGGCGGTACTGCTGGATCCGCGTGGCGCGCAGGCCGCGCAGGCCGTGGCGGTCGATGGCCCGCTGCCAGGCCAGAAACTCTTCCATCGACAGCGAATAGCGTGCGCAGGCCTCTTCGAGGGTGAGAAGTCCGCCGCGCACGGCGGCGACCACTTCGGCCTTGCGCCGGATGACCCAGCGCTTGGTGTTGGGCGGCGGCAGATCGGCCAGCGTCAGCAAAGTTCCGTCGGGGCCAGGAATGGCTCCGGAGAACGGGCGCGGGTCGTCGGTCATGGTGGTGTCGAAGTTGGTCACGGCCACTCGGTCTTGCTGGAGGGAAACCTACGTCCTGAGCGTTTAAAAAAGCCCTAACCCTGCCGACGCATTCTGCGCCGGTGAGAAAAGACTTACCGTTTCAGCCGGACGACCTCGTCGAGCAGCTCGTCCGCTGTCGTGATGATGCGGCTGGCAGCCGAGAAGGCCTGCTGGGTCACGATCATGCGGGTGAACTCCTCCGCGAGATCGACCGTCGATGCCTCGATCGATGCGGCTGAGACGAGGCCCGCCGCGCCGATGCCCGCTTCCTGCAGGACAAAGGAGCCCGACCGGTCGGTTTCGACGAAGGTGTTGCCGCTGCGCGCTTCCAGTCCGTTCGGGTTGGAGAAGGTGGCGATCGGCAGCTTGTAGATCGCGCGCGTGATGCCGTTGTCGAAGTTGGCGGTCACCACGCCAAGGTCGTCGATCGTCACGCCTGTCAGCTGGCCGAACACTGCGCCGTTGACGTCGAAGTTGATCAGCGCCGACGGCGCATCCAGCTGGGTCAGGCCGTCGACGCCGCCATCGGTACCGAAGTCGATCGTGACCGACTGGTTGTCAATGCCAAGATCGGGCAACCAGGGGATCGTGATCGGGTCGGTCAGCGAGGTGGATGTGTTGGTCAGGTCGATCGAGCCGTCGGTGTTGAACATCGTCATCCCCGAGGCCAGCAGTCCGTTGGTTGCCGTTGTCTCGCTCGCGGGCTCGACATACGCCTCGGTGTACCAGCGGTTGGCGAACTGCGACTTGATATAGGCGAAGGTCAGCGTGTGGGATCCGCCCTTCGAGTCGAAGATCTGCAAGCTTCGCTCGAAGTCCGGCGATTCCGTGCCTGCCGCCAGCTCGCCCGCGGTGTAGGTCGCGGGCGTTGTCGTTGAGGCAGCGCCAAACAGGCTGGCGGCGCCGGTGCCGGCGACGGTCAGCGTGTTGGCCGGATCGCCGGTGACGGTCAGGGTCGTGCCGGTCACCGAGGAGCTGATACCGTCGACTGCGTTTATCAGGGCCGACAGCTGGTTGAGCGTCTGGAACTGACCGGCACCGGGTGTGCCGGCAGCCAGGAAGGTGAAGGTGCTGGTGACGCCAGCGCCACTCTGCACCGTGATGGTGTTGCCGTTGGCAAGCGCCGGGGCGGCCGCCGTCAGGTTGGTGTCGGCCGATGCCACGACGGCGGTCGTCAAATCCTGCGGCCCCGTCACCGTCACGGCCTGCGACGACTGGAGGTTGGCCTGCAGGCTGATGTCGGTGGTCGCCGCCGCCGTGCCGGTCAGGTTGGCGATGTTCACTGTTTCCGTCGCCGTCAGCGAGCTGCGGTTGGTGGTGATGTCGCCGTTCTCGTCGATCGCCCAGCCGCGCAGGTAGAAGCCGGCGGCGTTGCGCAGGTTGCCGGCCTCGTCCGGCTCGAACTGGCCGGCGCGCGTGTACTGGAACGTGCCCGTCGTCGCCGTGGGGTCCGAGATATCTGACACCAGGAAGAAGCCCTGGCCGACAAGGCCCATATGCGTGTTGGTGGCCGATGCCGTCAGCAGGCCCTGGCGGTCGATCAGGCTGCGGACGGCGGTCTTGACGCCGCCCGGCGTGTAGAAGGTGGCGGTCGGCGGCGTGGTCACCAGGGTGGCGAAGCGCGTCTCGGTGCGCTTGTAGCCTACGGTGTTCACGTTCGAGATGTTGTCGGCGATGGTGCCCATCGCCTGGGCATTTGCGTTCAGCCCGGACACGCCGGAAAACAAGGCGCCAAAGATACTCATTGTCTACTCCTCTGGCCGCCGCGCCGGTTCTCCGGCAGCGGGCGTGCAATCGTTGTTCGGCGAAGGATTCCCCCGCCGACGAACCTCAGCTGCTCGCCTTCGCGACGGCGTCGCGCGCCGTCAGGATGCTGGAGAGCGGAATTTTGACGCCACCGATGTCGAGCATGTTGACGCCCTGCTCGGTGAGGATGCCGTCGGCGGTGCCGAACATGGTGGTGGTCACGTCGACCGCCTCGCCATCCTTGTTCTTCGCGGTGACGGACAGCGTGTAGAGCCCCTCGGGCTGCGCGACGCCGCTGTTGTTCTTGCCATCCCACTCGAAGTCGTGGGTCGCCTTGCCGGTCTCGCCCGTCTTCGTGAAGACGGACTTGCCGTCCTTGTCGAGAATCTTGAGCGTGACTTCCTTGGCTTCGGCGTCGAGCGTGTAGCTCCACTTGGCCTTGCCGCCCTCGAGCGGGGCCTTGTCGCCCGGTGCCTGGATTTCCTTGCCGATGTAGCCCACGGCCCCGGCAAGCTCGTTCTGCTGGATCAGCGCGATCAGGTCTTCCAGGTTGGCGTTGGTGTTCACCGACTGCTCGACCTCGGTGAAGGCGACGAGCTGCTGGGTGAACTGGTTGGTGTCCATCGGCGACAGCGGGTCCTGGTTGGTCAGTTGCGCGGTCAGCAGCGTCAGGAAGTTGTCGAAGGAATCGGCCAGCGAGCGGCTCGACTGGAGGGCCTTGCTGTTGGCAACTGTGGCGGCGTCGGTGGCGGATGTAACGGCCATGGCTGGTTCCTAGACCCGGATGTCAATGGCACCGGCCGGGATATTGCTCGGCCGGGAAGGGGGCGGGGGCGGCGGCAGTTCCTCTGCCACCGCAGCTTCCCGCATGTCCGCGCGGGCTGCCGGATTCTCCGGCGCCGTGCGGCCCTGCTGGCTTTCGCCGCGCAGGTTGAACGAAAGGCTCTGCGGGTCGGCCTTCAGGCCGGCGTCCTGCAGCGCACGCTCCAGCGCGCGGGAATCGCGCTGCAGCATGTCGAAAGTGTCCTGGCGGTCGGCCGTAACAGTGCCCTGCACGCGGCCGTCCCTGCCGACCTCGATCTTCACCTCGACTCGGCCAAGTTCGGCGGGGTTGAGGTCGACACTGATCTTGCTGACGCCGTCGCCGATGGCGCGGATCATCTGCACCGAAATCTGCATCGTGGCCGGATTGGCGGCGGCATGCTGTGCCGACGGGCGGGCGGAAGCGGCCTGGCTTGCCTCGGCGTGATTGGCGTTCAGCGGTGCTTGAGCGGCGGTGATCGCGGCGCCGGCTGAAGCCGTGGCAGGCGCAACGGTGCCGACGGGTGCCGGCGCCTTCATATCGCCGGCCGCAGGCGCCTCGGCCGTGTTGCGGGCGTGGGTCGCAACCAGGGACTGGAAGTCGTCCGGTGTGACGCCACCTTCGCTTGCGTTCAGCGCCGCGAAGACACTGCCCAGGTCGGTCTTGAAGCCGAGGTCGCCGGAATTGCCCTTGCCATTGCCCGCACTGGCGGTGGCGCCCGCGGCGGCGGAAATGGGCGTCGCGCTATCCGGTGTGGCGCCCGCGGGGCTGGCTGGCGCTGCCTCGCGCAGGGTGCGGATTGGCGCCGCGTCCATGGCGACCGCCGGCATGGTGGGGGCCGGTGCAGGCGTCGTGGCTGTAGCCTGCGTCAGGCGCGGGCCAATGACCTGCAGGATGAATTCGGCTTCGGCCGCATCGGCGACCGGCGTATTCAGCCCAGTGTCGGGCATATTTGCGGCCTCGGCCTGCGACGCATTTGCGTCGGGCGTGGCCACTGGAGTTGTGGCAGCAGCTGCCGCATTCGGCGCCACAGGGGGCGGGCTTGCTGCTGTGCCGGTCGGCGCGGCGGCGGGCGTTGGCGTTGTTGCTTCGGACGGCGTCGCGGCGCCGGCCGGGGGATTGGTGGCGGTGTTGGCGGGCGCAGCAGGCGCCTGCGGCTGCAGGTTGCTCTCGTCGCCCTGTTGTGGCACGGGTGCAGGCGTTGCAGCGACCGAGGCTGGCTCGGCGACAGCGGACACCGCCAGCTCTGGTGCCGAGATTTCGGCAGCGGCGGCCACCAGCGGCCATGGAACGGCGGCGGGTGCGGGGGCGACTGGCGTCGCCTCGACGGCAATCGTAGTACCTTCGGCGTCCGCAGGCTTGTCGGCAGCCGTCTCGTCCGTCGCCGATTCGCGGTCGATAGCTTCCTGTCGATCGACGTCCTGGCGCTCAACCTCGCGCAGCAGATGATCGAAGAAATCGTCACCCTCCCCGGTCTGTGCCGGGGGTGCCGCCGCGGGTTGCGGAATGGCCTGGTTGGCGATGTCGGCGACGTTGATCATACGCGGTGGCGTTCTCCAGCCCGGCACACAGCTTGGCGCGGGGTCCACCACATGAAGCAAAGGCCGGGCCAACGGGCGCGGGCGGTAAAAGTTGCGAATTTCCTAAGGAAGTGGCGGGTTGAAAGGAACCAGCTGTCCGACCCTTGCGTGTGGCGGGAAAATTCTGCCGGGTCGTCGTGGTCGTTTCGCCGGCCGCGATGGCTTCCGGTTACCACAGGTCGACAAATTCACCCCGTGTTAACCATATTTGGCTTTATTCTAGGCCTGAAGCCGCGTGGCCAGTTGGCCCGGTTTTCGCATGGCATTCCGCCGAAGGCCCCTGGGGGCTGCATCAGGCAAGGAGTCCGCCATGTGGGCGCAGAGGGAAGAAGCGATGTCCTTCGAGACGGGCGTGGAAGCTTTCCACGCAAAGAATTATGCGACGGCGGTGAGCGAGTGGGAAAAGGCGGCCGGCGACGGCGATGCCGACTCGAGCTTCCAGCTTGGTCTCATGTATGCGAACGGCACGGGTGTCGAACGCGACTATATGAAGGCGCACGAATGGTTCAGCCATGCGTCGGAGCGCGACCATGTCGAAGCCGAATACAGCCTGGGCGTTCTCTACAATGTCGGCTTCGGTGTCGAACGCGACGAGGCGGAGGCAGCCTACTGGTACACGCGCGCGGCCGAGAAGGGTAACGCGCAGGCGCAGTGCAACCTTGCGGGCCTCTATGAAACTGGCGAAGGCGTGACGCGCGATTATCTGAAGGCGGTGGAACTCTATACCGCATCGGCGAAACAGGGCTATGTCGTCGCCATCTTCAACCTCGGCGTCATGTGCGAGAACGGCACCGGGATGGAGAAGGACATCGAGCGCGCCATCCAGTTTTATGAGGCGGCCGCTGAATCCAACCTCGATGCCGCGCTTTATAACCTGGGCGTTCTTTATGCGACCGGCAACGGCGTGGAAATCGACCTCGTCCGCGCCCGTTCGATGTTCGAGCGCGCCGCGGCCCAGGGCCACAAGCTCGCCCAGCAGAACGTCGACATGCTCGATGGCAAGCTGAAGGGCTGACACCCTCGCGCCGTTTCTGCGACGGCGTTGTGATGAAGATGGCCGCGGCCTTTGCCGCGGCCTTTTCTTTTCTGCGACCCTGCGTTGGCCCCGATGTTGCAATGACAGGGGGCAATGCAGAGCCCATCCGCACATTTCCGCGCGAAACCGCGCCAGGCCCGCGGCCCCAGTGGCAGCGCACTGGCCAATCTGTCCGGATTTCGGCAAAAGCTGCCCGCCTTGTATGAGCGCAGGACGGCAGCGGGAGACCGGCCATGGTGAACAGTCTCGATTCCGCCCTCAAGATCGGCATCAGCGGGTTGACCGCCAACCAGTTCGCGCTGACGACGACCGCGAACAACATTTCCAACGTCAACAGTGCCGGCTACGTCAAGAAGACCGCGAATTTCGAGGCGCAGGTGCTGGGCGGCCAGCAGGCCGGCGTGCGCATTGCGGGTATCTCCCGGACGGTCGACCAGTTCCTGGTACGCGAGGAACGCGTCGCTATCGCTCAGCAGAAGCGCTACGAAGCCATGCAGACGCTGCACACCCGGTTGCAGTCGCTGCTTGGCTCGCCCGGCGACAACGTCACCTTCCCGGCCAGACTCGACCAGGCCTTTGAAGAGGTCGCCGCGCTCGCCTCCCAGCCCGAATCGGTGGTGAAGCGGGTGTCCGCCGTCAACGCGCTACAAGATTTCGCCGACGAGGCGGGACGCATCGCCCAGGTCGTCCAGGATCTGCGGGCCGAAGCTGATCGCCGCATCTCCGAAGGCATCACGATCGTCAATGATGCGATCGAGCGCATTGCCGACCTGAACCCGCAGATCACGCGCGAGCTTGTGCTGGGCAACGATGCGTCGGCGCTGATGGAACAGCGCGACCGCGCCATCCGTGAGATATCGGAATATGTTGATGTCCGGGTGAACGATTCGTCGGACGGGAGTGTCGGCATCGCCACCTCGTCCGGCGTCGTGCTGCTGGACGCCATCCAGCGGCGCCTGGTGTACCAGCCGCAGGGCATCGTTGGTACCAACTCGGTCTTCGACCAGATTGAGGTGGCCAAGGTGAACCCGGCGGACGGCCAGATCGTATCGACGGGCACCGCGCTTGATACGGCATTGCAGTCGGGCAGCCTGCGTGGCCTGCTCGACATGCGTGACAAGCAGTTGCCAGCCATCGCGGTGGAAATCGGTGAACTGTCGGGCGCGGTGATCGACCAATATAACGCCGCGCACAACGACAACACCGCGGTTCCGCCGCCGTCCATCCTGGTGGGCCGCAACATCGGCACCGTGGCAACGGACCCGCATGGCTTCACTGGCGTGACGACTTTTGCCACTGTCGATGCCAACAACATGCTGTTGAACCGCGCCACGGTCGATTTCAGCAACAACACGATTTCTGTCAACGGCGGCGCGCCTGCCGCAATTGGCGGCAATACCATTTCCGACGTGATGCAGGCCGTAAACACCGCCCTGGGCGCCAGCACGCTGGTGCTGA
>CAXNFA010000058.1:0-7147 GCA_964201105.1 Alphaproteobacteria bacterium
AGGCGCGCCGCCTGGGCATGTCGCTTGTCGCGTCGGTCGGCAATGACAACAGCGATGAGCCGGCGTTTCCCGCCGCGTTCGAGGGGGTTGTCGCGGTGACGGCCGTGAACGACCAACGCCTGATCTATGACAAGGCCAACCGTGGCGACTATGTCGACATTGCTGCGCCGGGCGTTCGCGTCTGGACCGCCGTACCCGGTGGCGGCCGGTTCCAGACTGGAACATCCTTTGCCGCGCCCTTCATCACCGCGCTGATCGCGATGGATGCGGCAAAGGGACAAAACATCGAGAAGAAGGCCGTGGTCGCCCGCTACGGCGCAAAGGCCGTTGATCTCGGCCCGCCTGGCCGCGACAACATTTTCGGCTTTGGTCTGGTGAACGCCGCGCCGGCCTGTTGAAGCGGCGCGGCGCCCGATCAGTCGCGAACGGTGATATTGTCCGCGGCGGCCTTGCCGTTGCGGCCCTTCACCAATTCATATTCGACACGCTGGCCTTCCAGCAGGGTCTTGAGCCCCGCCTTCTCTACCGCGGAAATATGGATGAACACATCCGCCGAACCGTCTTCCGGCTGGACGAAACCGTAGCCCTTGGTGGCGTTGAACCATTTCACATTACCGACCGCCATCGTGCTGCCCTCCCGGCCACGCTGCAAAAAATGACAGCCAGAGGGGCTGCCACCGTTTCTTCTTGGGGGACGAACCAGATCGGTCTGCCCGACAAAAGGCCTGGCAAGACCGCACGGCTGCGACCCATGGGGCAACCTCTCCCGCTGACCCAAGGACATTCTGGGTGAGTGCGCGGTATCCGTCGATGGGTTTTTTCTTGATGGCGGGAACAAGCATCGCCGCCGAAACAAATCCAGGGGAACCGTCCAGCGCAGGAAACGCTTACTAGATTCTTGAAAAATCTAGTGCAATTGGCACGAGCGCCGGCGCGGACCGGCGCTCGTCGCCACGCCTAACGCCACCCCCCGAAGAACCAGAACATGCCGGGCTTGGAGCCGGTCGTGCCCCGCGGACCGCCGCTCTGAATCGCACTGGGAATGTAGACGTCCACATAGTTCGAGGCCGCAAAGCCTGCGTCGGCCATGATCCTGGCGGGATCAAGGTCATGCACCTTGCCGATGAAGGGTTCGGCATTGTAGTGCGTGTCCCAGTCGTGAACGGCGGCGTCGAAATCGCTCATGCGGTTCCACGGCGGCCCTTCGTAATGCAGGACAAGACCGCCCGGTGCCAGCAGGCGATGCGCCTCGCGGAAGATATGATGGGTCGCACGGGTCGATGTTTCGTGCAGCATGGCAAAACCGACGATCAGATCGAAATAGCCATCGGCGAAGTCTGTTTTCTCGGCGTTCTGTTGCGAGAAATGGACAGGCACGCCCAGCGCCTCAGCCCGCGCATGGCCATAGCGCAGCATCGGCGCGCCGATGTCGATGCAATAGAGGTCAGCCTTCGGAAATTCCGTCAGCAGGCCCATCGCGGAGTGGCCGATCGAGCAGCCGACATCGAGAATGCGGCGCGGCTTGAAAGACGGATGCTCCGCCTTGAGCCAGCGCGCCAGCGACTGGCCGGCATTGTCGAGCAGCGGCCCGCCGCCGCCCATGCCGCGCAAATAGGCGCCGCGGTCATAAAGCGCACCGGCAAAAACGTCATCCGGCTGCAGGTCTGTGTTGTAGTTGCCCGGCATGAAGTGAATGTCGACCGCTGTCACATAGCGTGGCAGGTCCAGCGACGGATCGAGGCGCAGCGAACCCCGCTTCCTGCGCTTGCCGATCTGCGCCGCGCGCGCCATCAGGTCATCGATCTGGCGTTCAACACTGGCGCCAACCGAGTCCCACATCATCTCCTGCTGCGTCAGGCGTAGCGCGCCGGAAAACTGCCCGTAGAAGTCGCGCTCCATTGCCTTGCGCACCTCATGCCGGTCCTTGGGCGGGCGGCCGTGCGCACGACGGAAGCCGGGCTCGACCCGCTGTTCATAAACCGTGCGGCTGCCGTGTCGCGCCACGACGATCGATTCCTTGCGCAGGTGCAGCATGAACTCCTGCCGCGCCAGTTCGTCGTGGTTGGGCTGAGCCAGCATGGCGTGGACGCCTTGTGCCATCGGATTCTCCTTGTGTTGCCGCAACCTATCGCGGCCCAAATGCCTGCGCCAAGAACTTTGCCTTCAGCGCCACTCGATGCCGGGAATTGCCTTCAGCTTTTCCTCGAAGCCACGGTCGTTATAGGGCTTGGCGGCACGGCTCGCCGGCGGATGCGATTGCGCCCGCCTCTGTCCGGCCTTGGCAAGGATCTCCGCGACACGGTCAAACGGCAGAACGACAAGGCCGTCCTCGTCGCCCATCACCAGATCGCCGGGATTGACGATGACGCCGCCGCAGACGATGGGCACGTTGATCGAGGCGGGCCCATGGCCACCGCCGATGGAACGCGGAACCGAGCCGCGGCAAAACACCGGGACGTCTTCATAGTCGATCATCAATTCGGTGGTCAGCACAGCGCCGTCGATGACAACCCCTTCGACGCCGTTCACCTTGCAACCCCAGGTCATCGTGGCCCCCCAGGCCGCCATGTCCATGTTGCGGCCGGCGTCGATCACCAGCACGTCGCCGGGCTTGCAGTAGAGCGTGGCCAGCTGGCTGGCCAGCGTGTCGCCCGGATTCTCGGCCGACACCGTGACCGCCGGGCCGACGATGCGCCAGCCCCGCTTCAGCGGTCGCATGCCGGCGTCCATCGTGTGACGGCGGCCGGCGACGCCGCCGGCGATGCAGGCCCAGGTCTGGCGCGCCTGCTCGATCAGCTTCTGGTCGGGGCGGCGAATGTCCTTGTTGATGACGTGCATGAAGGCTCCCTAAGGTGCGGCTGTCTTTGGATGGATCATAGAGACGGGGCCACTGCCATGACGAGCGTGATTCTCGAGCGCCGCGACGAGCAGGCCGTCCTGCGCCTGGCATTGCCACCCGTGAATGCCATGGGCCTCGCGTTGCTGCGCGATCTCGACCATGCGGTGGCCGATCTTGTGGCCCGGCCACCGGCGCGCGGCCTGGTTCTGACCGGTGAAGGCCGCGCCTTCTGCGCGGGCGCCGACCTGAAGGCATCGCCGCATTACACGGCCGCCGACTGGCAAGAGATCCAGCGCCTGGCCGACCGCTGCTTTGCCGCGCTCTGCCTGCTGCCGGTGCCGACTGTCGCCGCGATCAATGGCCATGCGCTGGGCGGCGGCCTGGTTCTGGCGCTCACCTGCGACCTGCGTCTCGCGACCACGGCGCCGGCCCGCTTCGGCCTGCCCGAGGTCGCACATGACATTGCCTTTCCATCCGTGGCGCTGGCACTGGTGCAGGAAAACCTGTCGCACGCCGTGCAGCGCGATCTTGTGCTGTCGGGGCGACATATCGGCAACGCCGAGGCGGTGCAGCTCGGCGTGCTCGACGCCCTTGTTCCCGCGCCAGACCTGGTTGCCCACGCGGCCGCGGTGGCAGCCGGGCGCGCAGGCTTGCGCGGCTACGCCACGGTGAAGGCGCAGCTGCGGCAGGGCTTTCGCCGCCGGCTCGCCGCGGCGGCCTCGCCGGCCTGATCAGCGCCCGAACAGGTTGCGCAGCGGATTGCTAATCGCCGGGGCGTTGGGCTGGGGACCTTCCTGCTGGCGATTGCCTGGCAAAAGGTTGCGAAGTGTATCGACCGCAGCGCCGGGATTGCGCAACTGGTTCTGGAGCACGCCGGCAAGGTCTGGCTCATAGGCGATGTTCGACCACGGGCCATGCAGTCGCACCGGCACCGCGATGCCGGCCGTTTGCTGCGACCCGCCCTGGCCCTGCAGGTCGGCCACCAGCTTGGGTTCCAGCCGGTAGTCGATGGTGCGCGGCGGCAGCGACACCGTGCCGGCCCCGGTAACCCGAAGCAGCGGCGAGAGCAGGGCGAGGTCCGTGTTGCGCAGGATGCCGTTGGTAATGGTGAAGGTGCCGCCCAATTCCGCAAAGTCGGTCTGCTGCGCGCGGCCGGCCTGGGCGTCGAGGAAGGCACTGGCGACGTTGCGGCTCATCGCGCCCAGGTTGATGCCTTTGATGGCGCCGTCACGGAAGGTGACGCTGCCCTTGCCATTCAGCGCACCGACGATTTCGCGCTGCGACTTGCCCCGCCCGGTGACGGAGATGTCGGCCGTGCCCGTGCCTGTCAGGCGGTCGAAATCCGCCGCGTCGCGCAGGAAAGGGTCCGCCTGCAGGCCCTGCAGCTTCATGTCCGCTGCGATCGCCGGCACGGTGGCCGAGGCAT
The DNA here is from genome assembly GCA_964201105.1 of Alphaproteobacteria bacterium. GTDB lineage: Bacteria > Pseudomonadota > Alphaproteobacteria > SHVP01 > SHVP01 > CANJEJ01. The sequence continues at coordinate 4,266 of CAXNFA010000058.1, forward strand.
CGACGGTGACAACACCGCTGCCCTGGCCCTCATAGAGGGCGAGTTCCTTCAGCGTGGCGACGAGCTTTCCGCCGGTCAGGTTGACGCCGAGCGCGCTCTTGCCGACCGTGATCTTGCGCAGGACCAGTTCGCCCAGCACGAGGTCGAAGCGGACATTGGCCGAGCGCAGGGCCGACAGGTCGATGACATCGTCGCTCCAGCCTTCGACCGGGGCACGCGCCGCGGTCCCGCCCTGACCGCCGGACCCCGCTCCCGGTCCGCTCGCGGCAACCGGCTTTTCCGGCATGTAGGGATTGAGATCGAGCTTCGCGACATCAAGCCGGCCTTCGAGCAGCGGCACGCGTCCGGCTGTGTCCACGCTGACATCACCCTTCGCCTGGATCGCGTCGAAGGCAATGTCGGCGCCGGTGAAACTGACCTTCGGCCCGGCCAGCGCCAGCAGCCCTTTTATCTTGAGAGCCCCCATGGTGTTGGGCGGCGCCTCGAGCGGATTGCGCGTCCAGCCGGCCAGGCCCCGCACCGAGGGAATATCGAGATCCACAGTGCCCTTCGCAGCCAGCGGCGCGCCGCCGGTCACGGCGCCGGCAAAGGATAGTGCGACAGGCTTTGCCTTCAGCGCGATCCGCGCATCCGTCGTGTCCTTGCCAAGCAGGGCGCGCGGCTTTTCCACGGTGATGTCGAGATCGACCGCTTCATTGTTCCATACAAGGCCACCCTTGCCGGTGAAGCGGCTGTCCAGATTTGGCAGGTTGAGCGACAGGTTGACCTTGTCGAATTGTTCGCTCTGGCCGGACCGCGCATCGCTGAAATAGAGCGTGCCGTTTTCGATCCGCACATCGCCAAGCCGCAACTCGCTGACGAAGCTGCCGCCAGACGGTGCATTGGCTGGCGCGCCGCCTCGCGCGGATGCGGCGGGTGACGGCGCGGCGGCGGCACTGCCATCAAAGTCCCAGTTCGCGCGGCCCTGCCTGTCGATTTCCAGGCGAATCACTGGCTCCACCAGCACGAAGCTGTTGACGGCGATATTGCCCGAAAGCAAGGGAATGAGAGCGACATCAACCTTGAGCTGGGAGAGCGTCACCATGTCCTTGTTGGCCGACCCGGCGGCATTGGCAAAGGCCACGCGGTCGATGCGAACGCCGGCCGTGGGAAACACCGAGACGCCGAGTTCACCGCCGATCACGAGGTCGCGGCCCGTCGCGGCCTTGACCTGGGCAACCACCTGCGCGCGGATCGTTTCCCGGGGGATCAGGAAGGGCGCAGCGACCACGGCCACAACGAGCAATACGACCACGACACCGGCGGCGATGAGAATCTTCTTCATGTGTCACCCCAAGGGGATTGGAACCAGGCCGAAAGCAGCCTCTGAATTGACGTCAGACAAGCAGCGCCCTGCCCAATCCTACGCCGGGCGAGCGCGGGCGGATGCGCTACTCGCCGACCGCAACCTGTCGATCCATCGGATTGGTATCGTCGCGCGTCCATTCCGCCAGACCGCCCGGATACATGGGCACATTCGGATGTGCCGCCCTCGTGGAAACGACTACGCCCCCTCGTCGAAGACATAGCCGAACAGCGCGAGGAACCCCTTCACCAGCGCGAAAATGACAGTCGAGACGAGGACGATGGAAACAAGTCCCACCAGGTAGCCGAAGATTGCCGCAAGGCCATCCCGCTCGATCAACGCCAGGGCCAGCAGGGAAATCGACACCGCCGGGACAAGATTGCCAAAGGGAATGGGGAGCACCAGCATCACCGACAGGAGAAAGCAGAAGGCGCCAATGACGCGCTCGCTGCGGGGCGAGGTCAGGCCGAGCATGCGCGGGCGCAGCAGCCGTTCCGCCCGTTCCAGGATGGGCAGCACCTTGTCGATGAAGATGAGGAAGTCGCTCTTGCTGATCGAGCGCTTGGCGAGGAAACCTGGCATCCAGGGCCGCGGATGGCCGATCATCAACTGCACCGACAGCAACACAAGCGGTGCGCCCAGAACGGCCGACATGCCCGGCACGGCGAGGGGAAAGGTGTTGGGCAGGGCAAAGATCGCCATGGCGACGCCAAAGGCGCGATCGCGCATCAGCGCCACGATATCGCCAAGGGCGACCCGGTCTGCGGTCAGCGCGGCCGCGAATTCACGCAGCAGGACCGAGGTGGAACTGGCCCGGGGGTTCATCGGAGTCCCCGATCGGGTGGCAACAGGCGGTTCGCCCGTTCCGACACCGTCCGCCCGCACGCGGCATCAGTCTGAACGATCATGATGGCTGACAAGAAAATGGTGCGTGCCTTCAGTCCCGGGATTGCTGCGTGCGCAGACTACCGTCTTCACCCCGGGAACGGAACCCGCGCCGCGGGCTTCCCCGCTAGTGTGTTCGAACTGTAATAATGAGGGTATCGGATATCGGCCCGGTATACCCGGCCGTGGCGGGCACCTCGACCACCAGCGGCTTTGCGCCGCCGGCCGCGCCGGTGGCCCGGCCTGCCCGGGTCACGATCGCCTTGCCCTTCGGGTCAAAGATCACGGCGGCACCGCCATAGCTGACGGAATAGGGAATGGCGGCATCGCCCGTCTCGGGCCGCAGCACCGGCTGGCCGGTCTCGGCGCCGCTGCGACTGGTCAGCTCAACCGAATAGGACGGCACGCCGACCTGTTCCACAACCTGGGTTGTCGCCTTGTTGCCATCTTTCCCGTCCGTCGGAACGGCCAGCGCATCGCGTGCAAGAAGCAGCGAGGCCGAGGCTGGCACGAAGCCGGTGAGCGTGATCGTGGTGGCGGGCGCGGCCACCACGCGCATCGGGCTGAGAATACCGACAATCGCCGCGACGCAGGCGGCAAAGGCACGCAGGCGCCATTGCTTGCGCAAGGCCGACCGGAGGTCGGCCCGCGT
>CAXNFA010000059.1:0-7144 GCA_964201105.1 Alphaproteobacteria bacterium
CGCAAGGTCCGTGTCCTGCTGGCTGAAAAGAACCTGCCCTTCGAGCTTCGCTTCGAGAAGTTCTGGGAGCGGCGGGACGATTTCCTGCGCCTCAACCCGTCCGGCCAGGTGCCGGTGCTGGTGGAGCCCGACGGCCCCGTGCTGGCCGAGTCCAGCGCCATCTGCGAATACCTCGACGAGAAATATCCCGACCGGCCCCTGATCGGCTTCGATCCGCCGGCGCGGGCCGAAACGCGCCGCCTGGTCGCCTGGTTCGACCTCAAGTTCCACCGCGAGGTCACGCGCAACCTGGTCGACGAGAAGCTGATGAAAAGCTTCATGGCCATGGGCGCGCCGGATTCGGAATCGATCCGCGCGGGCAAGCACAACATCACCTATCACCTGGACTATATCGGCTGGCTGGCCGACCGGCGCACCTGGCTGGCGGGTGATGACTTCTCCTTGGCCGACATCGCGGCGGCGGCGCATCTTTCCTGCGTCGACTACATTGGCGATGTGCCGTGGGACGATCATCCCGTGGCCAAGGACTGGTATGCGCGGGTCAAGTCGCGCCCGTCCTTCCGGCCACTGCTGGCCGACCATATCGTCGGTTTCGCCCCGCCGCGCCACTATGCCGACCTCGACTTCTGATTTCCTGATTCGTCGCGCCCGTCCGGAGGACGAGGACAGTATCTGGCTGCTCTGGCGCGATCTGCACGAGTTGCACCGCGCGGGAGCGCCGGCCGGGGTCTTTCGTCCTGCCGATGATCGCGCCGCCTTTTCCCGTTTCCTCGCCGAAGGCCGGGACACCTATGTTGTGGTGGCCGTCTTGGCAGATGAGGTGGTCGGATACGTTCTCGCCCGCGAAGTGCGCCGGCCACCCAGCCTGTTCAGCGATGCCTTCCACGTCCTGGAAATCGACCAGCTCAGTGTCGCGGCGTCGGCACGGCGCCGGGGGGTTGCCACCGCTTTGATCAAGGAACTGGGGCGAGAGGCGTCGGCACGCGGAGCGACGCAGCTGACCGTCGGTCTGTGGTTCTTCAACGAAGCGGCATATGCGTTTTATCGGCGCCACGGCTTCATTGACTCACAACGTCGCATGGGACTTTCCCTTGTCCGTCGCGCCGATTGAGCTGCGCGCCGCAATTGTTGCCCAGGCCGAAGCCCTGGGCTTCGACGCCATCGGCATCACCACGCCCGACGCACTGGGCCCGGCACCGGATCGCTTGCGCGCCTTTCTCGCGGCGGGCAGCCATGGCGAGATGGGCTGGCTGGCGGAGAAGGCCGACCGGCGCGCCAATCCTTCGGCGCTGCTGCCCGGTTTGGGCAGCATCGTCATGCTGGGGATGAATTATGGCCCTGCGGATGACCCGCGCGCGCGGCTGCTGCATTCCGGCCGCGGCGTGATCGCGGCCTATGCCGGCGGTGACGATTACCACGATGTGGTGAAGGGCAAGCTGAAGGCGCTAGGCCGCTGGCTCTGCGCCACGCATGGCGGCGATGCGCGCGTGTATGTCGATACCGCGCCGGTGATGGAGAAGCCGCTCGCCGCTGCGGCCGGCATCGGCTGGCAGGGCAAGCACACCAATCTCGTGTCGCGAACGCACGGCTCCTGGCTTTTCCTCGGCGCGCTCTTCACCACGCTGGTGCTGAAAGCGGATGCACCGCACGCGGACAGTTGCGGCAGCTGCCGCGCCTGCCTCGATGCCTGCCCGACCAACGCCTTTCCGGCGCCCTATCGCCTCGATGCGCGGCGCTGCATCTCCTACCTCACCATCGAGACGAAGGGCCCGATCCCGCGCGAATTTCGCGCCGCCATGGGCAATCGGATCTATGGCTGCGACGACTGCCTGGCCGCCTGCCCGTGGAACAAATACGCCCACCAGGCACGCGAGCAGGCCTTCCACGCGCGCGCGGCGCTGCAGGATCCGGCGCTGGCCGATCTTGCGCGTCTCGACGACGCCGCTTTTCGTGCCCTCTTCCGCAAGTCGCCGGTCAAGCGCACAGGACGCGACCGCTTTGTGCGCAATGTGATGATCGCGCTTGGCAACAGCGGCGACGCGGCCCAGCTGCGCGTCGTGGAGGAGGGCCTGACCGACGCGGCGCCGCTGGTGCGCGGCGCCGCCATCTGGGCGCTGTCGCGCCTGGCGCCGGCTGCCGTGCCGGTCTGGCGTGATCGTCTGTTGCCGCAAGAATCCGACGCCGACGTGCGCCATGAATGGGGGCAAGCTGCATGAAGAAGCATCTTTTCGTGTTCGGGATGGGCTATTCGGCGCAAGAGCTGGCGCGTCGCCTGCTGGCGGAAGGCTGGATGGTCTCCGGCACGGTGCGCAGCGATGAAAAGGGCATGGCCCTGCACCGCACCGGCATCCGCGCGTGGCGCTTCAATGACGAGACGCTTCTGCCCGCCGCCGCGCTTGACGGCGTCACACATGTCATCGACTCGGTGCCGCCGGAAATGGCCGGTGACCCGGTATTCGACCGCCACCGCGAACGCCTCTATGTCCTGCCCGGCCTGGAATGGTTCGCATATCTGTCGACCACCGGGGTCTACGGCGACACGCAGGGAGAATGGGTGGATGAAAGTGCACCAACGCCGCCGACCCAAACCCGCAGCCAGCGCCGCATCGACGCGGAACAGGCCTGGCTCGGGCTGCACCGGGAATTTGGACTGCCGGTCCACATCTTTCGCATTGCCGGCATCTATGGTCCGGGCCGCTCGGCCATCGATGCGCTGCGCGCCGGTCGCGCTCATCGCGCGGTGAAGCCCGGCCACGTCACCTCCCGCATTCATCGCGACGACATCGCGGGAATCCTGCGGGCCTCCATCGCCCGCCCGAACCCCGGTGCGATCTATAACGTCTGCGACGATGAACCGGCGCCGCCGCAGGATGTCGTGACCTTTGCCGCGCAGCTGATCGGCGTGACGCCACCGCCAGAAATTCCCTTCGAGCAGGCCGACCTGTCCCCGATGGCGCGCAGCTTTTATGACAGCAACCGCCGCGTCAGCAACCGCCGCATCCATGACGAACTGGGCTACCGCCTGCTCTACCCGACCTATCGCGAGGGGCTGGCGGCGATTGCCGCGCAAACCTCTTCCACCGCCTGAAACAGACGCTGGAGATCGGCGGGCGTGGACAGCCGATGATCGCCGCCCTTGCTCAGGGTCAGCGCGATATCGCCGCTCTCCATGCGATCAAGCAGCGCCTGGCTGCTGCTCCACGGCACCTCGTGGTCAGCCAGGCCATGCAGCAGGCGAACCGGGCCACGAAAGGGAATCGGCGCACGAAGCACCAGGTTTTGGCGCGCGTCCTGCACCAGTTGCCGGGTGATCGGCGTCGGCACAGGGTCATAGGCCGACGGCAATTGCACGATGCCGGTCGTATCAAGCTCCTGCTTCTGCGCGGCGCTCAAGCCCGGCAAGACAAGGTCTTCCGTGAAGTCGGGCGCGACAGCGATGCCGACCAAGCCTTTCACCTGAGCGGGCCGAGAGATGGCCGTCAGCGTCATCAACCAGCCGCCGAGACTTGATCCGACCAGCACGACCGGGCCTGGCATGAGGTGGTCGAGCACGAGCAGGACGTCATCCTTCCAGCGCGAAATGGTTCCTTCAGCCAGTGCGCCGCCGGACTGGCCATGACCGAAATAGTCGAAGCGCAGAAAGGCGCGGCCCGTGGCGCGGCAATGGGTTTCCAGTGCCGTTGCCTTTGTACCGGTCATGTCCGACCGGAAGCCGCCCAGAAAGACAATGCCGGGCGACGTGCCAGGCACGGCATGGTATGCCATAAGGGTGCCATCCGGCGCCGTCAGGCGTTGCGGCTGCGCCAAAATTTCATTCGTCATTGCACGATCATGGGGACAGTGAACAGTTCAGGCAACAACGCCGCGCCGATCGCGCACGACCCTTCCGCGCCCACCGTACTGCAGGTTCTGCCCGCGCTGGCGACGGGCGGTGTGGAACGCGGCACCATCGATATCGCGCTGGCGCTGAAGGCGGCGGGCTGGGGCTCCATTGTCGCTTCCTCGGGCGGTGCGATGGTCAATGAGCTCGACCGCGGCGGCGTCACCCACATCACGCTGCCGCTGCAGTCGAAGAACCCCTTCGTCATGCGCAGCAATGCGAGCATCCTTGTTCGCCTGATCCGTGAACACCAGGTCGATATCGTCCACGCCCGCAGCCGCGCCCCGGCGTGGAGTGCGCTCCACGCCACCCGCCGCACGGGCGCACATTTCGTCACCACCTTCCACGGCACCTACAACGCACAGAATTTCTTCAAGCGCCGCTACAACGCGGTGATGGCCAGGGGCGAACGCGTCATCGCCATTTCCGACTTCATCGCCCGCCATGTGCAGGAACGCTACGGCACCGATCCGGCGCGCATCCGAACCGTGCCGCGCGGCGTCGATGTCGGCATCTTCGATCCGGCCGCCGTGCCGGCCGTGCGCATGATCGCGCTCGCCACCGCCTGGCGGTTGCCCGATGGCATGCCCGTGGTCATGCTGCCCGGCCGCCTGACGCGCTGGAAGGGCCAGGCCGTCCTGATCGACGCGCTGGCCGAACTCGGGCGCAGCGATGTGCGTTGCCTCATCGTCGGCAGCGACCAGGGCCGCACCGGCTATCGCGAGGAGCTGGAACAGCAGGTCGCCGCGCGCAACCTCGGCGGCGTCGTCCATATCGTCGATCACTGCCGCGACATGGCGGCGGCCTACATGCTGGCCGATGTGGTGGTGTCGGCCTCGACCGACCCGGAAGCCTTCGGGCGCGTCGCCGCCGAAGCCCAGGCAATGGGCCGCCCCGTCGTCGCCACCGACCACGGCGGTTCACGCGAGACCGTGGTGCCGGGCGAAACCGGCTGGCTCGTGCGCCCCGGCAGCCCGTCAGACATGGCGCAGGCGATCCGCGAGGCGCTGAGCCTCAACGCCCGCAACCGCGCCGTCATGGCCGCCAAGGCCCGCGCCCATGTGCTCGAAAACTTCACCGTGGGGCGCATGCAGGAACAGACGCTGGCGGTTTACCGCGAGGTTCTGGACGCCGGTTGACCGGCCCCAATCCCTTGACTTGATGGCGAATCTTTCTACGTTCCGGCCTCGGATCCGCCGCTTGTCGGCTTGTTTCAAGACGTTCAGGACATTGCATGGTCGCGCTTACCCTTCCGGATGGTTCTGTCCGGCGCTATGACGCCCCGGTCTCCGGCGCCCAGCTGGCCGCTGACATCGGCCCCGGCCTCGCCAAGGCGGCGATTGCCGTGCGCGTGAATGGGGAACTGACGGACCTGACGCGGCCGATCGAGCGTGATGCGCAGATCGCCATCGTCACCCGCAAGGACGAGGCGGACGCGCTGGAACTCATCCGTCACGACGCCGCGCATGTAATGGCCGAGGCGGTGCAGGAGCTGTATCCGAACACCCAGGTCACCATCGGCCCGACCATCGAGAACGGCTTCTATTACGACTTCGCGCGCGACGAACCCTTCACGCCGGAAGATCTCGAAAAGATCGAGAAGCGCATGCACGAGATCGTCGATCGCGACGAGCCGCTCGTGCGCGAGGTGTGGAATCGCGACGAGGCGGTCGAGTTCTTCCAGAAGAAGGGGGAGAACTACAAGGCGGAGATCATCGCCGGCATTCCGTCGGAACAGGACATTCGCCTCTACCGCCAGGGCGAATTCATCGATCTCTGCCGCGGCCCGCATTTGCCATCGACCGGCAAGCTTGGCCATGCCTTCAAGCTGATGTCGGTCGCCGGTGCCTATTGGCGCGGCGATTCGCGCAACCAGATGCTCCAGCGCATCTACGGAACGGCCTGGCGCGACGAGAAGGAACTCAAGGAACACCTGCATCGCCTGGAAGAGGCAGAAAAGCGCGACCATCGCCGCCTCGGCCGGGAAATGGGGCTTTTCCACCAGCAGGAAGAAGCCGTCGGCAATGTCTTCTGGCACCCGAAGGGCTGGACGCTGTGGCGCACCGTGGAAACCTACATGCGCCGCCGGCTCGAGCAGGCGGACTATATCGAGGTGCGCACGCCGCAGCTGATTGACCGCAAGCTGTGGGAAGCGTCGGGCCATTGGGAGAAGTTCCGCGACGCGATGTTCACGGCGGAAGCGGAAGACCGCATCCTCGCGCTGAAGCCGATGAACTGCCCCGGCCATGTGCAGATCTTCCGCCAGGGCATCAAGAGCTACCGCGACCTGCCGCTGCGCATGGCGGAGTTCGGTGCCTGCCATCGCAACGAACCGTCGGGCGCGCTGCACGGGCTGATGCGCGTGCGCGCCTTCACCCAGGACGATGCACACATCTTCTGCACCGAAGACCAGATCACGGCCGAGACGATTGCCTTCTGCGAATTGCTGCAGTCGGTCTATCGCGACTTCGGCTTCACCGAGATCCGGGTGAAATTCTCCGACCGGCCGGAAAAGCGCGCCGGCTCGGATGACACCTGGGACAAGGCGGAAGGCGCGCTCAAGGCCGCCGTCGATGCCGCCGGCCTGACCTGGGAGCTGAACCCGGGCGAGGGCGCCTTCTATGGTCCCAAGCTTGAATTCCAGTTGCTCGACGCCATCGGCCGCCTCTGGCAGTGCGGTACCCTGCAGGTCGATTTCGTGCTGCCGGAGCGGCTGGACGCGGCCTATGTGGCCGAAGACGGGGCGAAACACCGTCCCGTGATGCTGCACCGGGCCATCCTGGGCAGTTTCGAGCGCTTCCTCGCCATTCTGGTCGAACACCATGCGGGCCGCTTCCCGCTCTGGCTGGCTCCTGTCCAGGTCGTGGTCACGACCATCACCGATGCCGCCAACGACGCGGCCCAGAAGGTGGCGGATACGCTGAAAGCGGCGGGAATCCGGGCTGAAGTTGACCTCCGCAATGAGAAAATCAACTACAAGGTGCGCGAACACTCGCTGGCCAAGGTGCCGCTGATCTACGTTCTGGGCGAGCGGGAGGCCCGGGAGGGCACGGTTTCCATCCGCCGGCTGGGCGACCAGAAGCAGGAAGTCCTTGCCCTTGACGAGGCGCTGGCTAGACTGCGCAGCGAAGCCAAGGCCCCGGGCGCTTGACCGGTCGGGTGTTTAGGGCCACTTCATTAGCCATCATCGGAAGAGACGGCGCCCTGTGGGGTGCTGACCGGCGTTGTTGCCGTCCTGTTCCGCCATTGAGGAGAGAAGCACAT
>CAXNFA010000060.1:0-7107 GCA_964201105.1 Alphaproteobacteria bacterium
ACCACCGCCTTTGCCTTCGGAGCGGTCGGCATCCTGGCCGTGTTGATGGGCATCCTGGCCATCTGGATCGTGCTGTCCGTCCTGCTGACACGCGACTACCGCGGTGTGCTGACACTTGCCCTGTCGCGCGGTCGTGTCCCCGTGGACGACGCGGTCCTGGCATCCCCCGAAAGCCTGCGGGCCATGCGCGGGGCACTGGCCAGTCCACGATCGATCGAAGTTGTGACGGCACTGGGCTTCCTTGAGCGTAGCGAGCCCGCAGCTGTCCAGGATCAGCTCGCCGATTTGCTGCGCCACCCCGAGCCCGATGTGCGACTGGAAGCGCTGCGCTTCGCGGAACGCCACCCCGGCCCGGACAACGGCCGCGCCATCGCAGCGTTGCTGGACCGCGAGCGGGAACCGCGCGTGCGCGGCATGGCACAGCAGGCCCGGGCTGCCGGTGGCGGGCCAGAAATTCTCGCCGATCTCGAGGGCGTACTCGACAGCCCGGTCGAGGCTGAACGTCTGGGCGCGCTTATCGGCCTGATCCGCCATCGCGGTCGTGCTGGCTCGGCCATTGCTGGCCCCTACCTTCAGCGCCTGGTGAGTGCTGGCGATCCCGCCGAGCGGCGGCTTGCCGCCCAGGTGATGAGCGAAATTGCCTCGCCATCCCTGCTGCAACCCTTGCTCGACCTGCTCGACACCACCGACGACACTGTACGCCGGGCGGCATTGCAGGCTGCCTCGCACACCCTTGCGCCAGGTCTGTGGCCCACCCTGTTTGCGGCCCTGTCTCGCGGGGCAACAGCCACGCCGGCGGCCATCGCCCTGGCCGCGCAGGGCGACGCGCTGCTGCCCGAGCTGATGCAGCTTTTCCTTACCTCCACGACGCCCGTGCGGCTGCGGACGCGCCTGGTCGGCGTCGCGGGCCGCATGGCCGGTCAAGGCAGCGCCGCAGCCAGCGAGTTCCTGTTCCAGCAGATTACCCATGTCGAGCCCGAGGTGCGCCGGGCGGTAGCCTCCGCCTTGCGCGATGCGCAGCTACAGGCCCCCGCCGAATATCGTATTGCTGTCTGGGGCGTGCTGCAGGAGACGGGCGCCGGCGCCGCCATGGCTGCGTCCTGGTGGTTGACCCTGGGCGACGAGGACAGCGGCTTGCGCAAGGCGCTCGCCGACGAAGTCCAGCGCCTGCAGGATCAGGCCTTGCTGTCGCTGGCCACGCTGGTCCCGACGCGCGCTGCGGAAACGGCACGGCTGCGCCTGGCAAGCGACCGCAGCGATCTTCGTGCGTATGCCGTGGAGCTGCTCGATTCACTGGTGCCGCCGCAACGCCGTCCGCTAATTTCGGCCTTGCTGGAACCCATGGATCTGGGGCCGCGCGCCCGTGTGCTGCAATCGCAGTTCCGCACCACAAGCCTGTCCGCCGCCGAAATTCGCACCGCCCTGATCAATGGCGAGGCACGTTGGGCCATCACGTGGACGCGCGCCTGTGCACTGCATGCCATCGGCCGGAACGCGGCGCTAGCCGACCGCGCGCTGGTCGCGGCCTGGCAGAATGATCCAGATGACCTGATCTGCGAGACGGCCCGCTGGGCCGTTCGCCGCATCGACCCCCTTATCCGACAGGAAGAGAACGCCATGCTCACCATCGAGAAGGTCATGATCCTGCGCTCGGTCGGCATTTTCGCCGGCGTGACCGACCCCATCCTCGCCGAGGTGGCAGAAACGCTGACGCTGCGGGAAGTGCCGACTGGCACCACCATCATTCGCGAAGGGGATCTTGGCCAAGTGATGTTCATCATCGTCGAGGGCGGCGTCCGCGTGGTTCAAGGGGGACGCGATGTCGCCAAGCTGCAGGCGCGCGATGTGTTTGGCGAACTGTCCGTGCTTGATCCCGAGACACGCTCTGCTTCCGTCATCACGGTGGAGGACACACTGTTGTTCGAACTGAGCCACGAAGCGGTGGAAGATCTGATGGCATCCAACATCGACCTGGCGCGTGGCTTCCTGCGCATGTTGTGCCGCCGTGTCCGCAACACCACAGCCCAGGCCGCTTGAGATGACCCGGTCAGTCGAGCCGCTTGAGATGGTTCACTGTCCGGTCTACGGCACCGGGGAGACGATCAGCGTACCCGTTCTCCGTCAGGTGGCGCGGTTGCAATCTGCACACCAGGACATTGCCATCGTGGACACCGAGGCCTATGGCCGCTGCCTGGCCCTGGGCGGCGTGATCCAGACCGCCAGCACAGACCATGCCGACTATGACGCGGCATTGCTGCGCGACCTGTCGCCTGCGACGCAGTCGCTGCTGATCATTGGTGGCGGCGACGGCTGTGTCGCCGCGGCCGCGCTGGAGCGGCAGCCCTTCCTGACGGTGACCGTGGCGGAGATCGACCCCGCGGTCGCGGCCCTGTGCAACCAGCATTTTACCCGCGGCATCTTCGACGACCCCCGCGTGACGCTGGCCATCACCGACGTGTTGAGTTTTTCACCCAAGGGCCGCTTCGATGGCATTGCAATTGACCTGAGCGACGAGCCGGTCGAGGAATGTGGAGCCCGCAGCGTTACCGAGACCTATGACACGCTGATCGGGCGCTTGCCATTTTGGCTTAACCCGAAGGGCTGGGTCGCGGTGCAGGCCGGTGCGGAAAGCGTCAAGCCAGGTCTTCTCGATCTCGCCCGCGTGATCGAGACGCGCGTGCAGGATGTCTTTGGCCATGCTGAACGCGACGCAGTCTTTGTAGCGAGCTACGGCGAAAAGAACGCCTTTGTTTATTGGCGGCGCTAGAGCAATCACTTTGTCTTTGATCGAACACTGATTCGACCAAAGACGAAATTTCTCTAGTTGCGAGCGGCGGCAGGCTGCACGCCGGTGGCGCCCGATCCGGAGGTGCGCACCGGCGCGTGTGGCTTCAGGCCATGTGCCTCGCTGAAGATGTCACGAGCAATGCGCGTGGGCAGGCCGCTGCCGGATACATTCTTCATCGGTGTGTTGTCATCGTTGCCGATCCAGACGCCGACGACATAGTCACGCGTGAAGCCGATGAACCACGCATCGCGATAGTCCTGGCTGGTGCCGGTCTTGCCTGCCACCGGGATCGACGGAATGGACGCGCCCCGGCCGGTACCTTCACGCACCACGGATTCGAGCAGATCGATCATTTCTTCCCACTTCCACGGCAGGATCATCCCGGGGTCGGCCGGTGCGGCGCGGCGAAAGATTTCCTGCCCTGTGCCGCTGCGGATGCTGCGCAGCCCATAGGGTTCGACACGCCAGACGCCGTCGGCGACGGCGGCATACGCGGCCGTCATGTCGATCAGGTTGACCTCGGCGGTACCCAGGGCTGCGCTCGGAACCGGCTGCAGGTCACCGCGCACGCCAAAGCGCTTCGCCGTCGCGATGACATCGTCTCGTCCGACATCCTGTGCCAGCGCCACGCTGGCCGCATTGTGCGACTTGGCAAAGGCTTCGCGCAGCGTGACCTCGCCATGGTAGCGGTTGTCGAAGTTGGACGGGGTCCAGCCGTTGAAACGGATTGGACCGTCGTAGATAAGCGTATTGGGCGTATAGCCCTTCTGAAGTGCGGTCAGGTAGACGAAGAGCTTGAAGGTGGAGCCTGGCTGGCGCTTCGCCTGCACCGCGCGGTTGAACTGGCTCTCCTCATAGGAAACGCCGCCCACCATGGCGAGGACCGCACCGTCGCGTGCCATCACAATGGCCGCGGCCTGCCCGGCATCGCTCTTCTCCCCATCTCTGCTCATAGCCGCGCGCACCGAATTGGTGGCAATAGCCTGCAGGCGTGGGTCGAGTGTCGTCTCGACCCGGTAGTCGCCTTCGCGCACGCCCATCTGCGCGCGCGCGCCTGCCTCGATCCAATCGGTAAAGTAGCCAGCCCCGGGAATGGCGCCGCGCTGGATGCGCACGGCGGGAAGTTCGACCTTCGCCTGCTCTGCCCGTTTCGGGTTGAGCCAGCCAGCTTCGACCATGGTGTCCAGCACGATGGTCGCCCGCGCCACCGCGGCGTCCTTGTCGCTGGTGGGGGCGAAACGTGACGGAGCCTGCAGCAGACCCGCGAGGATCGCCGCTTCCGGCAGCGTTACATTGCGCGCCGACTTGGCGAAGTAGCGCTGTGCCGCGCCATCGATGCCATAGGCCCCGGCACCGAAATAGGCGCGGTCGAGATAGAGCGCGAGGATGCGCTCCTTGCTCATGCGCTGCTCAAGCCAGACCGCGATCATCACCTCCTGGATCTTGCGGGTGAAGGTGCGGTCGCGATTGAGAAAGAGCAGCTTGGCCAGCTGCTGCGTCACGGTGCTACCACCCTGGCGGATGCCGCCGGCGCTGAAATTGGCCACGGCTGCGCGGGCGATGCCACGCAGGTCGAAACCGGTGTGTTCGTAGAAGCGCCTGTCTTCGACCGCCAGCACGGCCTCTACCAGGTGGGGCGGCAGGTCAGCGGCACTTAGCGCATCGCCGCGAAAGCCACCACGGCTGGCGTAGGGGGCGCCATCGCTTGCAGTGAAGACAAGCGCAGAGGCTGCGCCTTGCTGATTGAATTCGCGAATCGGCAGGGTGAGGGCCAGATAGACGCCCATCAGGACCACCGCCGCGGTCGCACCGGCTGCCGCGACAGCCGTCCACTTCAAAAGCTTCCGCACCCACTTGTCCTTGCGCGTTGTTGGGACGCGTCGGACCTTACGGCTGCCAGCAGGGCTAGGGCGCGACAAGCGTATGGCTTTTTTGGGGCGGGTCGGACCCGGGCGGCGGGTCATCGCGGCGGCAAAAGTGGCTGATTTCCGGGCTGGACGGTGGCCTCTCGCCGCCGTCGGCAGCTTGGGATAGCATGAACGCCATGATCCGCGCCCTGCTCTCCCCCCTGCTCGTCATCCTTGCCCTCGTCGCCAGCCCGGCCTTCGCCGTTGATCGCTTCGGCGGCTATGAAAAGCTGGAGGGCGGGACATTTCCGCCCGACGCCTTCGCCGGCCAGGTCGTGCTGGTGGTGAACACGGCGTCCTATTGCGGTTATACGCGCCAGTATGAAGGGTTGCAGACGCTGTGGGCGAAGTATCGCGACAAGGGACTTGTCGTGCTGGGCATGCCCTCCAATGACTTTTCGCAGGAGCCCGACTCCAACGCCAAGATCAAGGATTTCTGCGAAGCCACCTTCGGCGTCGAGTTCCCGATGACCGGCAAGCAATCGATCACCGGCCCTCAGGCCAACGCCTTCTACAAATGGGCCGCCGAGCAGACCGGACCGCGCGGCGTGCCGACCTGGAACTTCCACAAGATCCTGGTGGGCCGGAACGGTGAGTATCTCGCGTGGTTTCCAACCGAACTGGAGCCTTCGTCGACCCGCATGACGCGGGCGATAGAGGCGGCGCTTGAGGGCCGCAAGCTGCCCGCGGGCAGCTGACCTCAGCCTCACGCCTTCTGCTTCAACAAGTCGCGGATTTCGGCCAGCAGCACCTCCTGCTTGGTGGGAGCAGGCGCAGCCTCCTTCTTGGCCACCAGCCTGTTCATCTGTCGGATGAGCAGGAAGACCGCAAAGGCGACGATCATGAAACGGATCACGGCGTTGACAAAGATGCCGTAGTTGAGCGTGACCGCCCCCGCTTCCTTCGCCGCTGCCAACGTGGTGTAGCCACCGCCGCCCTTCATCGTAATGAAGAAGTCGGTGAAGTCGATGCCGCCAATGATCAGGCCGAGCGGCGGCATGAGTATGTCATTCACGAGCGAGTTGACGATCGTGGTGAAGGCGGCGCCAATGATGATGCCGACCGCGAGGTCGATGACATTGCCGCGCAGCGCGAATTTCTTGAATTCCTGAAGCATCGTCCTCTCCTTCGTCGTCAGACCGTTTCGATTCCCTTGCGTGCCAGCACCACGACTTCGCCGAGCGCAGCGCGCTCCGTCGCCAGGGCGGCATAGGCCGAGTCGGCGAGAAAGGCATGTTGAGCCTCTTCCGAGGCCCAATGCTGGATGGTGAGCGCCGTGTCGAAAAAAGCGCCTTCGAGCGGACGCAGGCTGTTGGCCGGCACATCGACCAGCGTGCGCCCGCCATGCACACGCGCCAGACTTTCCACCCGGGCGGTCACCCCTTGCAGGCGTGACGCATCGCCTGCGCGCGTCAATGTGAAGAGGTAGGCGCCACCGCGTCCCTGCGGCGCGGCGAGCCCGGGCAGATTCAGCACCGTGAAGGCGCCGCCGCCCTGGCGCAGGCTTGCAGCGGCGCGATACTCCGCACTCCACCAGAATCGTGCGACCGCTTCGACCGACTCAAAGCGCGCGAAAACCAGTCCGCGCGGATGCCACAGCCCCTCAACCACCTGGATGCCGGCGCCGCCGCCCAAGACGACATAGGCTCCGTCATACTGCCGGTAGATCGGCGGCAAGGCGGCGGAATACTGCTTTTGCAGGGTTTCGTCCCAGAAGGTGCCGGTGACGAAGAGAAAACCGGGACCGCTCATGACGCAAAATTGCGGAGCAGGACGATGGCGGGGTTGAAAAGGGACGGGTCCATCCTGCGGATGACGGCGGATGGACCCGGTCGACCTTTAGATCGCTTCCTTCAGATCCTTGGCCGCGCGGAAGGCAATCTTCTTGCTGGCCTTGATCTTGATGGCTTCGCCCGTAGCCGGGTTGCGGCCCATGCGCGCCGGGCGCTTGCGAACCTGGAGGATGCCCAGGCCCGCGATGCGGATCCGGTTGCCCTTCTTCAGGTTCTTGGTGATGTCGTCGATAAGAGCCTCGAAGAGGGCATTTGCCTGCTTCTTCGAGATCTCGTGCTTATCGGCAATGATCGCCGCCATCTGCTTGAGAGTGACGGTGGGGTTAGCAGCTTTGGCCATTCAGAATTCCTTCGAAAGCCGTGGGTTGGGTTCATCGCTGCGCGATGGACAGTGCCGCTTATGAGGCCAGATTCACCCCGATGCAACGGGATTTTGTGGTCCGACCACAAAATAACGCAATAGATTGGGTGCTTTCTGGCAACACCCCCCTTCGCAAGGCCGGAAAAACCGGCACAACTGTGCACTTGGCCCCGCGGGAAAATCCCTGCGCGTCAACTGGCCCTTTTGGCCAAACGATTGTAAAACAAGAACAATTCTCCAGGGCACCCATGACTCCCG
>CAXNFA010000061.1:0-7046 GCA_964201105.1 Alphaproteobacteria bacterium
GGAAGTCCCAGTGCCGCGCGTTGCCGCGCTTGGGATGCAGCAGCAGGACAGGCAGGCTGTCATCGCCGGGCCAGTCGAGATAATGGACCGACAGGCCGTTGGCCTGCAGGCGGCAAGACAAGGCGGGGCGTTGGAAGTTCATGCGGTCACCGGGGTAAAACGGGAGGGACGATAGGGCGCCAGCATCGCCGCGGGTTCGCCCGAGACGATCTCCCGCGCCGCGAGCTGGCCGAGCAAGGGGCCAAGCGTGATGCCGCTGTGGGTGGCCAGCACATAGACGCCGGCGACACCCGGCAGCGGCCCGGCGATGGGCCGGTCGTCACTGGCCATCGGCCGCACGCCCAGCCGCACCGTTGCCGGCCCCGCCAGTTCGCGCAACGGCAGGCCGGGGATGAAGCGGGCGAGACGTTCCAGCGCCAGCATCGGCGCGCCGCCGAGATCGGCATCGGTGCCGCCGGCCAGCGCGGCGTCGATATCGTCGGCGCCGAGCGTGATGCCGCTGTCGCCGGATGGCCGCACATGCAGGCCGCCGTCGTCGGGCAAATAGATGACATGGTTGACCCAGCGCGCCGGCCCGGTCGGCACATCGACGAGCACGCCGGGTACCGCGCGCAGCGGCAGGCGCAACAACGCGCCGGCGGCCAGCGCCGCCAGCCGCGCGCTGCCGACGCCCGCGGCGATCACCACGGTGGTGGCTGGAATGGGGCCGCGATCGGTCTCCACTCCCGCGACCTGGCGCTGGCGGTCGCGCAGAAAGCCGGTCACCGAGCACGGCGCGCGCACGCTGCCGCCGAGGTCGGCGATCTCGGCGGCAATGCGGTGCGACAGCCGGCGCGCGTCGATCCAGCGATCGGCCAGCGCCAGATGCCCTTCCGCGCCGGCGGGAAAATTCATGTGCGGTTCCAGCGCCTGCAGGCCGCTGCGATCAAGGCGGACAAGTGGATAGCCCCAGCCGTCGAGGATATCAGCGGCACGGCGCAGCGGCTCCAGCCCGCCGGGGCCTGCCGGGTGCGCCCAGTGCAGTGAACCGCTGCCATCCAGGCCCATGGCGCGCTCGCCAAAGTCGCGCGCGAGGTCGACATAGCGCGCCATGCCCACGGCATTGAGGGCGTGATAGTCGCGGTCGTCGCGCTTCGCGGTCGCGTTGATCCAGGCAAAGCTGTGGCCGGTGGCGCCCGCTGCAAGCTGGTCCTGCTCCACCAGCGTCACGCGCCGGCCGGCGCGGGCCAGTTCCAGCGCGGTGCACAGGCCAAGTATGCCGCCGCCAATCACCACGGCGCCGGTGTCGCTCACGATCCGCCTCCGTTGCGGCGGGCGTAGTCATCGACGTCAGCCAGCAGGCGATGCAGCGGCCCGTCTGTCAGGCCGAGTTCATCAAGATGGGCAACCGTGTTGTGGAGATAGTCGCGCGCGCGGCCCAGCGGCCCGCGCGCCAGTGCCAGCGCGTCCACCGTCTGCTCCGGAGTGATCGCATGGGCATAGGCCGGGTAATCCCGATTGACCACGAAGGTGATGGCCCGCAGCGGCCCCTCTTCGGTGTGCACCGTTACCCAGCGGGCATGATAGCCGCCGGCCGTCATCTCGCGCCGCCACAGGATGCGCGTCTCGCTCTCGATCTGGTCCGCGGCCACGCGCCAGAGGATGCCGCGGCACGATCCGCCCCGGTCAAGCCCGAGCATGAGTCCCGGCTTCTCGGCCGTGCCCCGGCCGACCGGCATCCACAGGCAGAAGCGGCGATGCCAGCCCCGGACAAGGCCGGCGCGCCGCTCGGCGACATGAATGGCCGGGTTCCACATCAGGGAGCCGTAGCCGAAGACCCAGAGGTCGTTGCCCGCCTCCAGCGGCGCCAGCGTGGCGATGCGACTTTCCTCGCGCTGCTCGGCGGTCAGGAAGTGGAAGTTGTCGGGCAGCGCCCATTCGCGGCGCAACTGCTCAAGGCGCTCTTCCGTGAGGTCTTCGCGGCTGATGCCGTCGACCACGATGTCGCGCCGCTTCTTCACGACTGCACCTGCGCATGACGGGCACGCCAGCGGCGCAGCGGCGGCACAAGCCCCGCCAGGACGGCCATCGCGCTCAGCACGGCCACGCAGGTGAAGAGCGGGATGCCGCTGCCATCCGACAAAGCACCGGCAATCTGGGCGGCAGTGGCGGCGACAAGCATCTGCAGGAAACCGAGCAGCGCCGAGGCCGTGCCAGCGACATGCGGCAGCGGCGCCACCGCTCCGGCCGTGGCGGTGGGCAGGGACAGGCTGAAACTCATGGCGATGAGGGCGGCGGGAATGAACAGCGTGGCGGCCGACAGGCCGAAACGGTTGAGGGCGACCAGCGCGAGCAGCGATACCACGAGCGCCATCACGCCGCCGGCCGCCATCATTCGATCGACACCGATGCGCGTGCACCAACGCGCGGCAAACCAGCTGGAGATGAGGAAGGCGAGCGTCACCAGGGCGAAGTAGAAGCCGAAGGCACTGGCGGGATAGTGAAGCGTGTCGGCCATCAGATGCGGCGCGGCCGCCATGAAAGCAAAGAAGGTCGCGCCGCCGCAAGCGGCATGCAGCGCATAGCCGATGAAGGACGGCAACGCCTGCAGCACGCGGCCATAGTCGCGCAAGATGCCGCTCGGATCGGCCACCCGCCTCGCGCGCGAGCGCGTCTCCGGCACGCCCCATTGCAGGAGGAAGACCGCGGCCACACCGCAGGCAAAGGCGAAGACAAAGGTGTGGCGCCAGCCGCCGATATCCGTGATCACGCCACCCAGCGCCACCGCGACCATCGGCGCCGCCACCACCGCCGCCGAGAGATAGGCGATGACGCGCGCCGCCTCATTTGGTTCATATACATCGCCGCCAATCGCGCGGGCGACGACGATGCCGGCGGCACCGCCCCCCGCCTGCAGCACGCGGCCCCAGATCAGGACTTCAATGCTGGTCGCCAGCGCGCAGATCAGCGTGCCGGCCAGGAAGAGGAGCAGGCCGACGAACAACACGGGACGGCGGCCGAGGCGGTCGGACAGCGGGCCATAAGCCAGCGTTGCCACCGCGATCGACACCATGGAGAGACTGAGCGCGAGCTGCGCGCGACCGACGCTGACGCCGAATTCCCGCGCGATGGCTGGCAGCGCTGGCGCGAAGAGCTGCATCGACAGCGGCCCCACCGCCGTCACCGCCAGCAAGCCGGCGACGAAACCCGGGCCCAGCCGGGGCTGCGCCGCATCACGCAGGTCCGTTGCTTCGGTCATTGCCCCTCGTCTCCGGTCAGCGGGCCGTCAGGCAGCCATGCCGGTTCTGGCGCGCCGGCGCAACCACGCCGGCAATATTCCCGCCACGCAGGATATGACGGTTGTGACGAAGACGCACAGCACCAATGGCCAGGCCGAGCCGTCGGCCAGCGATCCCACCACCTGCGAGCAGAGGGCACCGGTCATCATCATCAGAAAGGCGGTGAGGCCGGATGCCGTGCCCGCCAGACGGGCATCGACATTGATGGCGCCCGCATTGGCGTTGGGCATCGAGATGCCATTGCCAAGCGAGGCAAGGCCGGCCGGGATGAAAAGGGCGAGCGGCGTCAGCCCCCAGATGGCGATGGCGGCAACGCCGCCTGCCGCCCACAGCACCGAGAACAGGCCGCCCCAGATGATCATGCGGTCGAGCCCGATGCGTCGCGTGTAGCGGCCGGCCAGGAAGTTCGACAGCATGAAAAAGAGCGAAATGATCGCAAAATAGAGACTGAATTCGAGCGCGGGCCGACCGAGCACATCGCTCATCAGATAGGGCGCGCCGGCGGCAAAGGCGAAGAAGGCGCCCGATGCGCCGGCGCCATGAATGGCATAGCCGAGAAAGACGCCGGAGCGCAGCAGGCGCCCATAGTTGCGCAGCAGGTCAGACGGGCGCACGCCCACGCGTGGACCATGGTGCGTCTCCGACAGGCCGATCGCGAGGAGCAAAAGGACGCCAGCGCCGCACACGAGCGCGAAGACGAAATTGTAGCGCCAGCCCACCGTGTCGACGAAAAGGCCGCCGATGATGAGTGCGAAGAAGGGCGCCAGAACCATGGCCACTGTCAGGTAGGCAATCACGCTGGCGGCGCGGTCGGGGCCATAGACGTCGCGGGCGACGGCGCGGGAGATCACAAGGCCGGACGCGCTGCCCGATGCCTGCAGGATGCGGCCGACAATCAGCATCTCGATGTCTTGCGACAGCGCGCAGACCACCGTGCCCACCAGAAACAGCGAAATGCCGCCAAGCAGCGCCGGGCGCCGGCCATAGCGATCGGACAGCGGCCCGTAGACCAGCGTGGCGAATGCAATGGCGATCATCGACAGCGAGAAGGCGTATTGCGCCGTTCCGATCGAGACGCCGAAGTCCCGTGCGATCGCCGGCAGCGACGGTACGAAAAGCTGCAGGGCGAGCGGCCCGAGCGAGGTGATGGCCACCAGCGCAGCAATGAAAAGGCGGCCAGAGGCCGCCGGAGGAGTTGACATGAGGTGAGCCTAAAGCAGCCCCGGGCCGATGAAAATCACCTTCATCGGCCCGCAACGCCGATCAGGTTGGCCAGCTCGGATCCGGCAGGGTCCGGAAGACGCTGCGCAGGCCGCCAGACCAGCCATCGCGAATCATCGAATAATAGGGATCGTCGGCGGTGATCATGCGCTGCACGGCCGGTTTTTCGGAATCACGCGGGTAGATCAGGAGGTCCAGCGGCAAGCCCACGGAGATGTTGGATCGAATCGTCGAATCCATGGAGATCAGTGCACATTTGGCGCCTTCATTCAGGCCGGTGTCGAAGGTAACGACCCGGTCGAGGATCGGCTTGCCATATTTCAACTCGCCAATCTGGAAGAACGGGGTTTCGGGGCTCGCCTCTATATAGTTGCCGGGCGCATAGAACATGAACATGCGCAAGTTGCGACCCGCGAGTTGGCCGCCCAGGATCATCGTGACGTTGAATTCCGAGCCATGTTCCTTGAGGCCCGGACCATCGATGCGCTCGACCTCGCGAATGGCGCGCCCGACCAGCCGCGCCGCCGCCGTCATGGAGCCAACGCCATCCATCGTCGTCAGGGTACCGTCTTCATTCGGTACGCCCTCGTTCAACAATGTAACGACCGACTGGGAGATCGAGAGGTTGCCGGCCGTCATCAGCGCAATCATGCGCTTGCCCGGCCGCGACCACACGGTCAGCTTGCGATAGGTGGAGATATAGTCGACACCCGCATTCGTACGGGAATCGGCAAGGCAGACCAGCCCCTCGCGCAACAGCAGTCCGACGCAATACGTCATCAACAGGAATCCAAGAGTGGGAGGACAGGGCTATTGCTGGCCGTCGGTAACGCGGACGGAGACGCGCATCGCTTCCTCCCCGCCGCCACGGCGAACACCGCGCACCGGCGCGGCATCGAGATAATCGCGGCCATGTGCCACCCGCACGTAGGAGGCGGTGGTGGAAATGCCGTTGGCGACATCGAAGCTTACCCAGCCGAGGTCCGGCACCCAGGCTTCGGCCCAGGCATGGTTGGCGTCATAATCGCGCCCTCCGGAATCAGTCCACATGTAGCCGCTGACATAGCGCGCGGGAATCCCCGCGGCACGGCAGACGGCGAGAAAGATGTGGGCCTGATCCTGACACACGCCCTCACCGTTGCGGAAGGCTTCGCTGGCGGTGGACTCCACGTCTGTCACGCCCAGCCGGTAGGCCACCTGCTTGTGCAGGCCCACCATCAGGTCATGAAGACCGGTCAGGCGGTCCTTCGCGAGCGCCGCCCGCATCCCTCCCGTAAACTCGGCCAGTTCACCCTCGACGCGCGTCAGGCGCGTGGGCATTGCATAGACCTGCGGGCTGCAGCGTTCATTCTCCGGCGGCAGCACGCCATGTGTTTCGGTCGTATGGACCTCTCCCCGCACGCGCAGCACGATCGCCTCATGCGGCTTGGTCAGGCTGAGGACATGCACGATGTTGCCAAAGCCGTCGATGAAATCGACGAATTTGGCGGGGCCCGTCACCTGCCAGGAGCGCACGCTCTGGTTCGCATGCTGGCGCGGCGTCATGCGCAGATACTGGATGGTGCTGCGCGCGGGCGCGCCATAGCTGTAGGCGGTTTCGTGTTCGACAACGATGTGCACGGGGTCAGTTTCCCAGCATGAAGTCGGAGCTGATCTGCGCCCCGAGGTCGGCATTGCGATCGAGGAATTCGGCGAGATATTCGTGCAGGCCGCGCTGGAAGATGCTTTCGGCACGGCCGTAGCGCAGGCGGGAATAGGCCTCGCCTGCGAGACGGAAGCATTCGAAATCGCGGCGATACAGCTCGCGCAGCGCAGCAAACAACCCATCGAGTTCGCGATAGCAGGAATGCAGCGAGCGCGGCATGTCGCCATGCAGGATGAGCAGTTCCGCCACGCGCTGGGGCCAGATCGCATCGTGGAAGCGGCGCTTGTAGGCGCTGAAGGCCGAGACCGACCGCAACAACGCGCCCCACTGGTAGTAATCGATCGCGCCGCCCACCGGTTCTCCGGCCGGCAGCAGGATGTGATATTTCACGTCGAGCAGACGCGCGGTGTTGTCGGCGCGCTCCAGGAAGGTGCCGAGCCGCTGGAAGAAATAGGCGTCGTCGCGCAACATCGTGCCCGTGCTGACACCGCGGAACAGATGGCTGCGTTCCTTCACCCAGTCGAAGAAGCGGGTGAATCCGCGCTTGGCGATCTTGTCATAGTCGAGCGCATTCACCTCAAGCCAGGTGTCGTTCAGGCTTTGCCACAGCTCGGTCGTTGTGGTGCCGCGGGTGGCGCGGGCATTCTCGCGCGCCTGGCGGAAAACCGAATAGATGCTCGACGGGTTTTCACCGTCCAGCACCATATACTCGATGATGTTGCGCGCATTGGGGCTGCCATAGCGCTCCATGAAGACATCCTCGCCGCCGCCAATCTGCAGCGCGGCGCTCCAGTCACCGGCGCCGCGGTCGCCGGACGGCAGCAACGACATGCGCCAGGTGACATCGAGCATGCGCGCGGTGTTCTCGGCCCGCTCGACATACCGCCCCATCCAGAACAGGT